>CAIYUO010000100.1 GCA_903929425.1 uncultured Bacteroidota bacterium | reverse complement strand
GCTGCTAAAAAAGCTGCTCCTAAGAAAGCTGCTAAAAAAGCTGCTCCTAAGAAAGCTGCTAAAAAAGCTGCTAAGAAAGTCGCTAAAAAGAAATAATTATCCTCGGATAATGTTGAAAGTCCCTTCGATTCAATCGAGGGGATTTTTTTTTGTAGTACTTTATAAAAAATTAAAGCACTACAAAAAACGCTTATGATTTTGAAAATCCCTTTCGGGAATTTTTTTGCCCCTACTCGTTCCACTTATTATCTTTACGTATGCACAATTACGAGATACAAGAATACTTTACCCTGCTCGCAAAATTAATGGATATTCATGGCGAGAATGAATTCAAAATAAAGTCCTATACCAATGCGGCTTATACATTAGATAAACTCACAGAACCCTTGTGCGATATGAGCCCTGGCCAAATGTATGCGATACGAGGTATCGGAGAAGCCATTGGAAAAAAAATTCAAGAGATTATTGAAACAAAGGAGCTGAGTTTATTAAACGAGTATATACAAAAAACACCTCCAGGCATTTTAGAAATGCTAAAAATAAAAGGACTGGGTCCAAAAAAGATTGTTACCATTTGGAAGGAATTAGAAATTGAAAGTATTGGTGAATTATTATACGCATGTGAAGAAAACCGTTTAGTAAAATACAAAGGCTTTGGTGAGAAGACACAAAAAAATATTCAAGATTCGTTAGAATTTTATTTGCATCATCAAGGAAATTATTTGTACGAACAGGTAGAAGATTTAGCAAAAAATTTACATCAAAATTTATGCGAAGCATTTCCAAATGATCTACATATTATTAGTGGCGCTTTCAAAAGACAAATGGAATGGTTAGGATTTTTGGATGTGGTCACTACCCTTTCAGAAGAAAATTTAGTGAGCTGGTTGTCGGTCAAATTGTTCAAAATTGAAAAAAATGAAAATTATTTTTCCTGCAAAGGGGAAGATAATTTTGAAATCCGATGGCATTTAACCACCCCATCGGAATTTTATTGGAAAGATTTTACCCTATCCGCTTCTCCGGAGTTTATGGAAGCCTGGGAAAAACTCCCGAAATTTAAATTGGATTCATTTGCTAATGAGCAAGCCATATTTGAGCAAGTTGGTGTTCATTTTATTCCATCTCCACAACGACAGCTACCTGAAATTATCACACGCGCCGAAGCAAAGGCATTAAGTAACACTATTCAGCCCTCCGACATCAAAGGAATTATACATTCCCATAGTACTTGGAGTGATGGCATACATACCATTGAACAAATGGCCGTGGCAGCTAAGCAGCAGGGTTATGAATATTTAATTATTAGCGATCATAGTAAGTCGGCATTTTATGCAAATGGATTACAGGCCGACCGAATTATGGCACAGCATAAGGAAATTGATGCCCTTAATAAAAAGCTAGCTCCATTTGTGATATTTAAAAGTATTGAATCGGATATTTTAAATGATGGAAGCTTGGACTACCCCGATGAAGTATTGGAAACTTTTGATATTGTCATTGCATCGGTACACTCCAATTTAAAAATGACCGAGGAGAAAGCAATGATGCGTTTACTAAACGCTATTAATAATCCCTATACAAGCATTTTAGGGCACCCTACAGGTCGTTTGTTACTAAGTCGCAAGGGTTACCCGGTAAATTTTGACGTTATCATTGAAGCCTGCGCTGAAAACAATGTAGTCATTGAATTAAATGCGCATCCTAGACGTTTGGATATGGACTGGCGATATATACAAAAAGCTGTTGAAAATGATGTACTTATTTCCATTGATCCCGACGCTCATGCTATTGAAGGATATGATGATTGTAAATACGGTGTACTCGTTGCACAAAAAGCAGGACTCACTGCGGCAAATAACTTAAGTAGCTTTAGTTTATCCGAGATGATGGAGTTTATTTCTTTTCAGCAGGCAAAAAGAGGGTAAGAATTATCTAATTAAATCGTCAACAAGTCTATAAAGGTCTGCTCTATTTAAAGTTCCTTTCCCTAAATGTAATTTAGCATAATTAAGCCAGGCGTCTTTTTCACTAGTGCGGCTAAATATTTTCGCTTTATTATCCCTCCATTTCCACCAGGACCATGCATTAACATTGAATAAGTCTAATCCAAATTTATAATTATCTGGTTGTTTGCTAATAAAGTCCTTTACAAAATCTAATGGCATAATTGAGGTTGAAGTAGTCGCAAAGGTTTTAGTGGATCCTGTCAAACTTCTTTCAAAATATTTAAATCTAGCAAGCGTGATTAAGTTGGCATGTGATTCTTCAATCCATTTATAGAATTCATCATAGGGATTATATATGGTTAATGCATTACGTGGGTCAAGAGGATGATAATTCATTTGCGCATGTGCAAACTCATGAATTAGGACTTTTGCAATTAATATCATAAGCTCTTCATCATTATTTACACATTTCATGATGCGCTCAGGACAAAGTCCAATGATTGGAGTTGTAATGTTTTCAATGACCGCTTTATTTTTATAAAAACCCAGCCATTCAGTTGATGGTTTTACCTCCCCTTTATATTCCCTTTCAAAATTCTCATCATACCTATTATTATAGGGCTCATCCTCATACAATGACTGCTCACTTGGCATTGAAGCACTTGAAAATAAAAACACCGGTATTTGTTCAGTTAATGTATTCATTGTTGGGTAAATAGGATCAATCCCACCAAAAGGAACATCAAAAGCTAATACTGACTCCACATAACTTACTTGAGCATGGGTTAGTTCGTATTTCGAATCAAGGTTGATGATTTTCATAAATAATTACTTCTTTTTTCTTAATGCTATTGCTTTAGTTAAATCTAAATTATCAAATTTAGATGTTACAGATTGTTGTGACAAAAAATAACATTTAAATAAATTTGTAGATTTTAATTCTGAACTAAAGAAATTTAAAATTGAATCTCGAGTATCTTTTGGCCCAGCTATGATGTTTGACAAACTCATAACTTGATTATACTTATATCCAATAATATTTAAGATAGAAGTAATATATTTTTCAAGATACGAATTGTAAATAGCAGAATTATTATTATAAATTTTATTTAGATATTCTCTAGATTTTGAAGTATGGTTAAATCCAAAAGGAGAATAAAAATCAATGCATATTGAACTACCAAATACAGCTTCAGTGACTTTAGAAAAATAACCATTTTTTTTGCCATAGTTTATAAATGTACCCAATGGAAATTGTTTATAAACATAATAATCATTACTGAATTTAGAGGCTTCGCTCCAAATAATATCAATTTTGGATTTAGCTACAATAAAATGATTGAGATAATACTCAAACCAATTTTCTCTTTCTATATATTTATCATAAAGATTCTTAACATTAACCATATCCTTCATTGGGAAATGGGGATAAAGGCCGAATGTATCAGCTGGCATTAAGTCTAAGCCTATGTCTGTTACTAGTTTACAATATTCTTCAAATGTTAATGTATAAATTTTACCCATAAATATATAATTAAGTGTTGTTTATTATTTCATACCAGCTTCACTCTTGTATTTTGTGAAGTACACTTTTAAATTAGCTTCCGATTTATATTTAGTAAAATAAACTGACCAATCCGCTTCGGATTTATAGCTAGTCCAATACCAGATACCTGAATATGGCTTTGACTCGGACTTATATTTAGTTTCATAAACAATCATATCGGCTTCACTCTTATACTCCGTTACATAAATAACTTTATCAGCTTCGCTTTTATAGGAAGTTTTGTAAACTTTTTGTGCCTTTATTGAAAAAGAAAAAAAGAGCATGAATAAAATTGATAGCATTAAACTTTTCATAAATAACATTTTTATCGTTTTTTAGATATAAATCCCAATAGTAAATTAATAATTGACCTACCCACTTTACGTTCAACCCCAGACATGGAAGTAGGAATTCCTGTTTCGCGCGCAAATTTTTGCTTAGCTGCTGTAATTCCTAAAGCTCTTTTCCAAGAGAAGCTAAAACCGAATTTTCCCATAATAAAACATTAAAATTTAATTTACAGAAGATTGCAAGTTATATCCTAGCAATAAAAGTTACATCATTGTTAGTATTAATTAATGGATCAAGCTTATACGTAAATAAATCCCACATGTCAGCAGTTAATTCTCCCGGCATAACACCATTAATTCTAAAATATGAAAACTTATAAATTAACTCTATAAATTTATTTTCAGTTAATTTCCTTTCAATTAAAGGTAAATCTGTTATTTCAAAGGCTTTTCTATAACCTGGTGAGGCAAATTCTAATAATGACTTCCTAATTAGTTTTTTTAAATCTTTTGGAGCGTAGCTAAATCCCGCATTTTCTTTCAAAAAATCAATTGATTTTTCTAGTCCATGAACATTAGCAAAGGCTTCCTCTAAACAAAAATCACTTCTAAATGTATTACAATAATAATAATTAAAGCCATCTTTATAAAAAGGCTTTCGGTTTACTAATTCGATTTTTGTTGCCATCGCTTCAAATTTATGATGGTATATTTCGTGAAAATAAGTTTTAAAGAAAGCAATTAAAAAAGCATCAAAATCGGTTAAATTAGGGACGCAGTTGTACTGATTATTGTAATCAAATACGCGCTGTCCTTGTTGAATTAATTTATCAATATCTAAATATATTCCCCAGGTTGTGGGGTAATAATGGTAAGGTCTATAGAATGCTAAATAATTTAAATTAACTATAAATCTAAACCCCTGATTTCTATCAATTTCAATTAATAATTGTTCAATTTCCTCTATTGTAAATTGAAATAAATTACTCTTATTAAGGTTGCAATTATTGATTAAAAACTGAAGAGGCCCTTCTTCTTCATTATGCTCATGTTGTTCAGATATTAGATTTGTGAAATTATCCTGATTTTGTCTCTCAAAAATTTGCTTCATTTTATTTTCAAAATCCTTAAAATCTTTTTCATTTTGAGGTATATGAATTTTATCCCCCCTTTTATATTTTTTACCGTCAAATTCAACTTCTTCCATTCTAATATCGTCAGGAGCAATTTTGCCAAATAATTCTGCAATTGTTTTGATTTGATCTTTATTCATTACTTAAAATTTTCTCCCTGAAATTAAACTTATTTTATATATAAATTTTTAAAATCGATTAAAATGTTTCTTCCATATTTCTATAGCACGCTTTTGGGATGTTAATTTTTAAAATAGACATCAATATTTTCTGTTTTATACACCGGATTTCCGTTTTTATAAGTTGCTCTTGTTTTAATATACTTTTCACAACTGTAATGGAAAACTGTTTGATTATTGCCAATTTGTTGGCTACTACAACCTGTAACCCTATCAATTTCGATAAATTTTTTGATAATAGGTAAGGCATTTTTCCAACAAGTACTAATATAATAACCCATAATTCCCCCATCATAGCCTGATTCCCACTTACCATCCACGTAAAACTTTTTTAATGGGGAAAGGCCAGTTGTATCCGATTGTAAATCATTTTTAGAAATTGATGATACCGAGTCTTCTAAATGATGATAATGATTACGATTATTTAATAATTCATCATGATATTCAGTTGGCACTTCTATTTCCATGACATCTTGATTCAAATTTTCACTTTTTTGATCATCATTCAAAATATTTTCTATGATAGCTTTAAATACTGGCCCTGCTACCGATGCTCCAAAATGATTGGGGGAATTTGGCTTACATTTAATGATTACCATACATGCATATCTTGGATTTTGAACGTCATCATACCCAATAAATGATGCTTGGAACTGTTTATTTGCATAACCATTTTTCCCAACTACTAAACTAGTGCCTGTTTTGCCAGCAAAATTATATTTTGAATCACTAAATAATTTCTTAGCAGTTCCTTTATTACATACCTCCTTTAATGCTGTTTGAACCTGGGTTAGTGTGTTAGGATTTTTAAATAAAGTTGAATCAGATAGCGCTACTCGTTTGTAAAAATTAAAAATTTGATTAGGCGATAGTTGCAAACCATAACCAAATGACTGAAATGGTATTTGATAACTATCCGAGGTTTCATGTAACTTATAATTGGCATTACCCACATGATCATTAATTACATCTTGAAAATTATAAATGTTATTAGTTTTTTTGAAACTTTTTGTAACCATTTTTGCAATGCCCACATTACTACTTTCTGCAATAATGGTTAATAAATTAGCAGCATTCATACCATGTAATTCGGCGTCCATGATAACACGACCATTAATTTTAGTTTTCCCCTTTTCTAAATCGACAGTATCATCCAATATAATTCCAAAATTATCCATTATTAAAGCCGCTGATAATGGAATCATTAAACTACCTGGTTCGATAGGCCTATTCAAAAGATTATTATCGGCTAAATATTTATTTCCGTATTTACTAAAAGCACTTTCTGAAACTATTCTATTGTCATTTAAATCAATAAGAACCGCTAAACCACTTTCAGCTTTTTCAGCATTTAACTTAGCTAGTAATATTTCGTCACTAAAGTATTGATTACTATCATAAACGTAATTTTTTATAAAATCTTCAGTGAATTTGTGCAATAACTTATCATACTGTTTTTTGGTAACTACTTTACCACCCCATTGATAGGGTTGAGCGCTAACATTGATGTTAAAAATTGAAAGCGACATTATTAAAGTAAAAAGGAAGTTTTTATTCATTATGTTTTGTTAAGATGAAGATATTTATAATAATTCTTTTGCAGGTATGTCAAATACAAAATACTGAGGCATCCTGCTTTCAATTAGGAAATAATGCTCAGATTGAATTAGAGGCTCTCTATTGCGAATTGACTTTTTGTTCCATTCCTCTGTAAATGCAATGGCTGCTTGTTGAGATAGCCCTAATTTATCCATGATAAATTGCTCGAACTGATGCTTATATATCAAATACCCATTACTAGATTCCAACAAATTATACAAGTACTCATTTTTGCTTTGTAAGGGTTTGTTGATTATTGTCAAAATAATATCAGGGCTTACATGATTGTATAGAGCCTTAAGGATACCAACTTTTTGTGCATCAGGTTCCTTAATTTTCTCATACAAGTCGTTAAAGGATGGCGAATTGGAATTTAATGGATCATTAGAGGAGCCGCTAAAATGAATAATATAATCGGGCTTAACCGTATCGGTTACCAGCCTAATAAAGCGAACACCACTCATAGTCCACTGTTTCACCGTGTCCACCAATTTAGGGAACTTAATAATGGATGCATCGTCAACTGACAAAATCATTTCTACATATCTCATAACTTTTCTTTTTTACATTTTAGGAAAAGAAGACGCCGCTACTTAAATTGATGAAATCGATTATTTCGCAGCGCCTTCTTGATTTACTAACCCACCAAAACCAAATCATTAAAAAACACAAATACCATCAAACTATTGAATAAAGCCAATGTTAGCACGTTTCGCTTTTGTTAAAACTTGCTCTTCCTGACATAATTTAAAAATGTACTCTTCATTGTGATCCTCTTCCTCCAAAATTTCCTTGATAAGAATCTTTTTTCTGACATTAGCAATTTGAGCACCTGTAAATTCAAAATCTTCATTGATTTTATCAATCATAGTATCAGAAAGATTTGAAAATACATTCGTTAATATTTTTTTTCTTACACTTAATTCAGGCTTATGAAATTGGATACGAAATAAAATACGTCTCATAAATGCCTCATCAAAATGATTTGCCAAATTGGTTGTTAAAATAGCGATGCCCTTGTAGTCCTCAAATGCTTGAAGAAAAATATTGGTAAGCGTATTAAAGCTTTTATCAACACTGCTATTGGCCTCCATACGTTTTCCAATTACAGCATCGGCTTCATTGAATACTGCAATAACTTCTTTACCTAAAAACTTGGAACATTTTTCAATTTCTTCAAAAATAGCTTTTGCATTTTTTTCACTTTCTCCAACCCACTTGGATTGAATTTTATCCATCTCAATGAAATAAATAAAACGGTCCGTAGCTTTAGCAATTTGATAAGCTGACGAAGTTTTACCTGTACCAGCGGCACCAAAACTTAAAATAGTCACTCCCCCCTTTAATCCATTGTCCTGCATTTTTTTTACAATCTCTTTATACTTGTCTTCCTGTAATGCTTTGGTGATTTTATCAATTTGAGTTTGTTCCTCCTCATTAAAAAACAACTTCTCTTCTTTAATTTTATTAGGATCAATCAAAGTCCCAAACTTTGGCTTAAATGGTTTTTTAACTACGTCCACACAACCCCCCAATAATACTTCCATGGCGTCATCAGATAATCTCACATAACTTGAAAATGAAAAATCCTCATCAGAATGTTGTAATAAGTTTAAAGTAAACAATGGACAATGGTTTTCCTTCACTGAACGCTTATATCTAATTCTGTCTCTTGCTTCATCATGAACTTCATTTACAATTTTAGAAATATCACACTCCTCAATCCCCTCCATATGTTCAATAGTAATGTTCAATAAAACAGCAATATCATATTTATCAATTCCATCTATTTTCTTTAACCATTTAATTTCTTGCATTTCAGCATTAGCATCTAACATACTCATAATACCTTCCACTAAATCATCGGTGGAAAATACCTTATCAATGCGTTTAACAATCATATCACGCACTTCCCATAATAAGTTATTAAACCCCTCCACTTTAGGCGACTCCATCAATGTCTTATCCCCTTTCAATAAGGCAGCTAATATTTTATCATGCACCTGGATAGGTTTGTTATGATCGGTTTTACGACTCATATCAAATGAGTGTCGTCTGTAATAGATCATTTTTTTATCCATTAACTCATCAATAGCTTGATGAATATCGGCTAACACACTCATGCTTTTACCAAAATAATCAACAAGACGTTCGGTGTCTAAACAAATATCACGTAAGCCACAGTCCAAATATAATGATAAAACAATAGCTTGAAAATGCGAGACCTCATAAAAATCAACAAGCGGTTTAGTGTCATCGGTTAAGCTATCAATTAATTCGTCGGTTAAAGCATGCCCCTTAGTAGATTGAATAATTTTTTGGACACTACTCAATAAGTTTTTAGAAATGTGCTTGTTGGTCATAGGATAAAATTTATTGGTGAAAAATTTTGGGGGGAGCGAATGTGAACTACTTTTTGAAATCAAAAAAAAATAAAACGTTAAACTTATCAAGATGTGCGTAACTAATTTTCTTTAAAAAAAGTTGTGCACAAGAACAAGTATTAGTCTTTTTTACAAGTGCTTAAAAAACAAGATTCTATCCATGTTTATTTAAGCATAAGCGTATTTGATTGACTTCCAATACTAGGTAATTTGTAAAATACCTCCCCATCCACTTGGATACTAACACCCGCTTTTTTAACATTAATAAAACGGATTCCAAATACTTCAATCACTTTGAAATACTTATTTTGTGAAATGATTTTTAAAGTTGCCATAATTGATAGTTGTTTGCTATTAGAGTACAAAGGAATTGTAATGCTGTCCAGTGTATTCGGACAGTTAAAAAGAAATAGAAAAAAAGTCAAAAAAGATGAAAATTTACATATTTAGTATATTTTTACTATAACCCCCACCCCTTAAAAACCCTTAATACATAGGAATATGCCTGTAGTGAAGTCGGCAAAGCTGCGTGAACGATATTTAGACCAGATACTTAGGAACCGTAACCGCATGCTAACCGCTGATGAGATAAGAATGGAGCTAAATAGGCGTTTAGGAACGGATATTTCACGTTCCACACTATATTCAGACCTTTCTTATATGAAGGAAGAATATGGGGCTATAATAGCTAAAAACCATCGCAATCAGCTTTTTTATGAGGATCCAGAATTTTCCATAGAAAAAGCTCCATTAACTGAGGAAGACAAGAAGCTATTAGACATGGCTGCTAGTATTTTTAAGATATTCTCCTCCTCACCCATGTTGTCAAAGTTTGAAAAAACAATAAACAAAATTATTACGGGCTCTAGCATTACTAAATCAGAAAGGACTAAAATGGATTGCATACAGCCTGAAAATACCCATAGTGATATAGGTGTAAAATACATTGAACCAATCTTAAACGCCATATTAGAAAACCAGGCAATTGAAATTGAATATAAAAAGGTTGGACAGGATCCAGATGTAAAAGTAATATCCCCTTATATATTAAAAGAAATAAGTGGGCACTGGTATCTAATTGGATTCGATAACAATAAATCCAATTTAATTAAAAACTATGCTTTGGATAAAATTCTATCTGTAAAAGTATCCAAACAACCCTATCATTATGAACACAACTTTGATGCAGGTCAGTTTTTCAAATATTCCTTTGGCATTTACCACAACTATAACGACAAGCCTCAAAAAATTAAGCTTGAATTTAAGGAGCCCTATATTAATCAATTAATAAACTACCCATTAAGCCCCTATCAAACTCATACATTAAGTAAGGATGGCAAAAAGCTTACCGTTAATTTAGAGCTATACGAATCCTACGAAATTGTATCTGAAATACTAAAATACGGCGCAAGTGTGAAAGTGATTTCACCAGCGAGTTTAGTTAAAAAGATTAAAGAGATTGCGGAGGAGATTATTAAGGGATATAAATAAGAAATAATTAACTTTAACTTTCATTAATAATTAATGACCTTGCTCTATGTCAGTTACTGTTAAAATATCTAGGTAGCTCATGCTGAAAAAATAATTTTTAAGGTAATAAGTGTTGCCACTTATCCATTTCTAACCATTTATAATAATAATTGGTGGAATATGTTTCATTGTCCTCTCCAAAAATATTTTCGAACTCTAAATCAAACAATGAATCAACCTCGGTAAATAATGAATTATAGTAATCAGATAATCCAATGTAGCCATGCTTTACTCCATAGGCAAATTTGATTAATTCATTAAACCAACTTAAGTCTATTTTCAAATCTTCATCCTCACCTATTTCCCTAAATCTATCAGCTGTTTCTTTATCAATAATGATTTCATAAATCAGCGCCAAATTTTCACTTTCAATTTCTTTGAAAATATCAAATAACACTCGGTCACTTTTTAAATATCGTTCTATGGTTTTTTGTTTTACAATAGGAAAGTCATTATGATATTTTGAAAATAAATCGGTTGGCAATCTATTAACAATGAAATTTGCTAGCATATTAGCCTTGTCTATATCTCCTGCATTTATTAGTTCTAAATTTTCTTTAAACTTTAATGAACATGATTCTAAGTTTACTAAATTAACTACACCAGCTAAAGCAAATATAAGAACGACTTGAGTTATGTTATATGAATTTTCTTTGTTTTCATTTTTTGAAAACTTTATATTGGGTAATTCAAACTTATATGAACTTGCGAAGTCTTGTATACTTCCTCTAATATTATATCTGGCATCAGAACAAGAAAAACCAACTAAATTAGTTAAATCCCCAATTGTTAAACAAAAATACTGCTCACTAATAAAACCATCAATGATTAATTCATCATCAATAATATCTAATGCATACTCATCGAAATTTTTATCTCTAATTAAAAATAATCGTACTAAAAACTCTTGGAAAGATACTGGTGTGACAAATCGTTGAACAGTAGTTAGATTCATTAAAAACCAAAGCATATCTAAATGAACATCATTATACTCAATTACTTTATCCTTGTATGCATAATTGGTAAACTTTCCTATACTAAACATGATTATAATTATTTTTATTAATGACGCTAATATTATTATTTCACTATCCCGCCACCCATTAGGTTAATTTGATTATCGTTTCGATCCATAGGGACCACTTTACCATCAACGGATATAAACTTTTCCCTGAATAATGATAACATGTCTTTATAAAACACTTCCCTTCTTTCTTTTGCCTTTATGTGAACATCAAAAAATTGTTTCATTTCTTGTAAGTCCTGCTCCTTCTCAAATTGATTAAGGGTTGCAGTTTCCTTGTTTACAAATGTTTTTACGATGATCCAGTCTACAGATGCCTTTTTAGTTCCAAACAAATAGCCTTCCTTCGTTAAACCCATAAACATTGAATCTGGATTTTCCTCCTCATAAAAATCAAACACTAAATTTCCTGTTTGTTTGAAAAAGTGTTTTACGACTTCAATAATAGATTCTATTTGTAAACCCATTCTCATTCTGTATCTTGTAAATACATGCCCATTATAAACTACCATGGATTGATCCTCTAAGTAACTAAATACCCTCAAACCTTTTGGAGTATAGTAATATGTTACTAATTCAAAACCGGTATCTCCTATTTTAGTATACTTTTCAGCCTTCTCACTTTTTCTCATTATTAAAATCCAAGGGTTCTTTCTATGTGACTTGAATTCTTGAACTACGGGATATTCATCAGTTTTAGCAATCTTAAACTTTCTTCTTTGTTTTTCGTAGCCTTCTACTAGTCGGTCAATTGTTCGCTTACTCCAAATTTCCTGGTAATCAGTTTTTACCTCCTTGGTAACTTCCTCGTCGGTCATTGTTGTAATAAGCATAAATTTACTTTTAAGGTTTAAATTGCTTAAGCGTTATTTCTTTCCTCAATGAATTTACAATATGCGCAGTCCTTGCTGCTTGCTGGTGCAGTTGTTTGTGATGCACATGCAATTAAATCGTCCAAGGCTTTAGTAACCCAACTATGATTTCCTGTGTATGGTATAAGATGAGTTCTAAACTTAAGCTCATTATTAAAATTAGGAAGTGTGTTATCACCAGTGGTATAAACGAAATACCCTTTTGGAGAAACCGTAAATCCGTTTTGAACCAACAACCATTGATAAAACTCCATTTGTCGGCGGTATGTATCATGATAACTTGCTGTGGTTAATTCAGTGATGGCTTCTTCCTTAGCTGTCGCCTTATAATCAACTACATATAAAGTACCAGCATTGTCAACCCATATATCATCTACCGCTCCGTAATACTCATAGCCCTTATAGGTAGTTTTAATCCCTTTGAAATTATTGCGCCAGTCTTCCATTCGAGGATCCTGAAACGGAACTAAATCCAAATTATTAGCTACTAATAAGGGATGCGGTTGTTGTATTGCTCTATAACTATCAAATTCCTTTTTAAATAATGCGTCTACTGCATTGTTTAAACTAAAAGGGAAGCCTGATGGTCGTCCAACACCCTTTACTCGGTCTAAATAAAAGCATTTAGGGCATTCAGTGAAAAGCTCAACCTTGCTTCTACTAAATTTAAAAGACGTTCCTGGAACGAAGTATTTTTTATCGGCCATAACTAAATTATTATTTAAATATTTATGCAACTGCTAAACTTGTTAAGCTACCATTTGATTTTAAAGAAATAGTGCTCTCCCCGTTCTGAAGCTTTTCAACTACAATTTGAGTGCCAATGCGTTCTTTCAAACTTTCCACATGGCTAATAATACCAACTGTTTTTTCATTCTCAACTTGCATACGTTCTAACATTGATATTGCACTATCCAATTCTTCTGGTGACAAGCTTCCAAAGCCCTCGTCAATAAATACACTATCCAATTTTACATTATTTGAAGCTAAGTCACTTAAGCTTAATGCCATGGCAAGTGATATTACAAATCGTTCTCCACCTGATACACTATCAATTACACGTCGTTCATCACCCATATAAGTATCAATCACCCAAATTTCATCCTGGTGTTTATCCGATCCTAAATCAACCTGGTATCGATCCATGATAGTTGCCAATCGCGCATTGGTCATTTTAAACAGGTGTCTTAAAGTAATTCGTTGAATGATGTTATTAAACTTATCTCCGTCCTTATCACCAATTAATTCTGCCATGGTTTTATAATAGCCTTGCTCCTCTCTTACAACCTTTGCTTTGGCTTCAATATCTGCCACACGCAATTCATTATCAGCATTAGTAATAATTAGATTACTGATTGTACCTATTTCATTCATTTTTGCATCTCGCTGTTCCGACTTAAAATTAAATTTCGTTAACAAATCGTCATATTCAATATTTAAGTCGTCCTCGCTAATCGCTAATTCATAACTTTTTCTATTTTCCTCTATTTTGGTTTTTAAACTTACACGTTCATTTTCAATAGCTGCTTTTTCCTTTTTGTATTTATCTAATTCTGCATCAGGCAACAAAACCAACTTAAGTGTATTAATGGACTCAAATGCCATTTCTAAAACACTTAATGTTAACTTACTATTTAACTCATCATAAATTTTTTGTTTTTCAATTTTTAATTTAGAAGCTTCCCCAATAGAGTTAAGCGTAGTTTCAATATTATTAATAACAGTCGTCCATTTTAACATTTGAGCATCCTTGTATTCTACAATCGAATTTTCAGAAAACAAGTTATTTCGCTTATTCGTTAATAGGCTCAATTGCTCCTCGTCAGCATTGAATTTTTCAAGTGAAGAAATATAAGTTAACAATGGCTGCTTAGTTTCATTCCATTGCTTATGTGCTTTTAAATTTTGTACGCTTAACCCAATTTCGCTATCGGATTTAGTCAATGCATCAATGGTAGTATCTGGAGCTAATTTTAATTGATTAATATAAGTTGTGAATAATTTTGCTTTTGCTTCTAACTCGATATTGGTTGCAACAAATGCCGCTTCAGAAGTCTTAACATTTGCAGTATTTGCTACAAAAGAATCACGAATACCTCTTTCACTTTTTTCAGTTGTTGCTAATGCTTCTTTTAAGTTTTTTAATTGTTCGCCAATTGCATCATTTTCTTTCGGCTTTGTTTTTGAATAAGGGTGCTCCAGCGAACCGCAGCATGGACAAGCCTCCCCTTCTACTAATTTGCTTCTATGTATATCCAAGCTCATGTAAGCCAAATTTGCATCATAAGCTTTTTGAACTACCTCAATATCACTAGTATGTTTTGTAATCAATTCATTTAAACTATCCAGCTCAACTTGTTGTTTGCCAACCAACAACTTTAAAGCTTCAATACTAGTTTGCTGGCTTGTTTTTAAAGCAGACAAACGTTCCATTTCAGATTTATGGCCAATCGCTTCCTTATATTTAACTGACTTTGTATTTAATGCATCCACTTCCGCCTCAATTTTATCAATGCTGATATTAGCAGGCAATGGATTTACATTTAATTCGGTATCCTTCGTTTTAACAAAATCATTTAATGTAGCTGATGATTTTGCCATTGGCTTAATTAAGTCCAAGCTAATTGCAGGTATTTGTCCATATAAGGTTTTCAAACCTTCTTTTTTTTCATCAATGGATGCTTTAATTTTATCTATATCCTTTTCAACTAACGATACGGTATTAAAATAGCTGTCCAATTGCGTAATAAAATTCGTTTCATCTACACCTAAATTGGCTTTTAATGAAAGTCCTTTAATTAGGGCTTCTTTACATTTATCTAATTCATCGATTTTATCCTTAGAATCATTGATTTGCTTTTTTAATTTGGCAATTTCATTTTCGGCATTCACCCAGTTATTATAATCAACCTGCAATGGCAAAGCTTTTTCATGCTCCTCTAACTTTGTTAAAAAAGGTAAGAAATTATTTGTTCTTTCTTGTAATTTAATCTGATCCGATTCAATGGCAGCTTTTTGATTTACAAGTGTTTTAATAAGGTCCTTTGTTTGCTTTAACTTTCCCATGGCCGCTAACTCGTCTCTTAAACTATTTGATTCATTAGTCAAGCTCACTTTTTTAAGTTCGAACGCCTCCAATTCTTCCGTAGTTAAACAGATAATACCCCCTTTTTGTGCTTCTAATTCCTTTAATTCTGTATTTTTTTGACTCAACGCCTCATATACTTTTTTGCCAATGGTTCGGTATATGTCAGTCCCAGTGATAATCTCCAATAACTTATACCGCTCATCCTTTCCTGATTTTAAGAATTCATCAAATTTTCCTTGACTTAACACAATAGCTTTTGTAAACTGATCCTTGGTTAAACGTGTAATTCTGGTCACCTCAGCCTTTGTTTCACTCACCTTGTCTTTAATAGTTACGAACTTGTCAACCTCATAAATACTTAATTTATGTGTTACCTTATTCCAATTATCGTTTCTATTTTTTGCAATAGCCCACTCTGCTTTATATTTTTCACCATTCACTTCAAAATCGATATGTGCAAATGCGTCTCTAGTATGTTTGGTTACAATCACCCCTTTTTCAGAAATAGTAGCATCGTTAATATCCTCTAATCGTGGCGTATAACTATATAATGCCAATGTAATTGCATCCAGAATAGTGGACTTTCCAGCTCCAGTAGGACCAGTGATAGCGAATAAACCTGCATTCGCTAATTCAGGTTTAGTGAAATCTATCTTGAACTCTCCTTTTAAAGAGTTTAAATTTTTAAAATGTAAGGATATAATTTTCATAGTTATGCTTGTGTTGTGTCTGCTATAATTTCACTGAATTTTTCTAATAATTTTGCTTTTTCCTCGTCTGTTCTATCTTCAATCAACGTTTTAAATACATCCAATGGTTTAATATCATTTAATTCATTTGTATTATAATTGGTTGAGAAACGTGCCGCCTTTTTATCATTGTATGAAATGCGCGTGTTAATAATTTTCATTTCATTTTTCACTACCAACATTTCTTTCAACGCTTCAAGTCGATCAGTAATAGTGGGGTCAAACACTTCCTCCGTAATTTGAATATCCAATAACACTTGCAACTTGTATTTATTTTTTAGCTTTTTAATATTTTCTTCCACTTCATTCATCGTGCCTTTCAACTGATACAAGGATCTATTTTTTTCAACAGGAATGTCTGTTTCTGTAATTTGATTGTTTTCAATATTTAGCATGACCACTTTATGATTGTACTTATTTTCTGAAAAGCCTAAACTAATAGGGCTGCTGGCATATTGAATTTTACCCTTGATCACCGGCTGTCCAGTATGTATATGGCCAAGTGCTAAATAATCAAACTGATCTAAGTCAACTGAAGCAATACCTTCCTGGTTTCCGATTTGAATTTCTCTTTCTGCCTCGCTAATTTCGGTTCCTTGTGCATGCAAATGAGCCATTCCAATTTTCGGGATACTTGGGTATTTGTTTTTCATTGCCGCTCCAATTTGAGCAAACAAAGTTTTCATCCCTTGTTTAATTTTTTCAGCAATTTCTTTTGCTCCTTCACCTTCCCCCACCTGTCTTACAAATCGGTCTTGTAAAAAAGGAATCGCGGCTACAACTGCTACCTCATTGCCATGATCATCCTTTAAGGGTACAAAAATTTCTTCTACTTTATCAATTCCAGGGAATAATCCAAACACTGCAATATTAAATTCAGAAAGCAAATCCTTTGGCACATCAATAAAGGATGGACTATCATGATTGCCTGCAATAATAATAGCCTTACAATTTAAAGCGTTCAATCGCGTCATGAATGCATAATACATTCTTGATGATTCATTCGATGGATTGTTGTTATCAAAAATATCACCAGCAACTAATAAGTAATGAATGCCATTTTCTTTGATTTTTCCCAACAACCAATCAAAGTACAAATTCATGTCCTCGCTCAAGTCCTCGTTATGTAATTTTTTACCGATATGCCAATCGGCAGTAATGAGTATTTTCATAGGGTATTATTTCAAGTTGTGGGGGGATGTTCAATTTACGTATTATACTACAAAAGTCAAACTGCTCTTGTCTAATTTGGAGTTCTTTCTTCCTAATTTGGCCTTATACTGTTTAAACTCCTTATACTTTACAGCAGAGAATTCAGTTAAGCTAATATCTGCCTTACCATAAGCAAAATCTTCAATTTTGGACGCTGTTTCTAAAAAGACATCATCAGTCAACCCTGAATTTTTAAACTTTTGCCATTTTTTCAACTTATCATTTTCTGATTTTAATACTAAATTAAATTTGCCTAGCGTTTTCTTATAGATTTCAATTAAGTCAGTTTCAGTAAAAGCACCTTTATGATGACGATAAAGCTCATACAAATATTTACCTCCCACTTTTCTAGGAAAAGAATGCTCCTCAACTAACTTTGTTGTTGCTGGATCTTTTTTTAAACTCTCAATTGCTTCATAACTAATTTTACCACTAAATAATTCATCCCCACTTGGTAAATACCAAATCGCTGCGCCTAAAATTGTCTCGTACAAACCTCTTTGCCCTTCATTAATTTCTGGGCTAAAGTAATGCTCAACGGTTGTTGATAAAATATTGTGTAAAACCGTTACTCTCTCCGCTAATAATTTGTTGTTCATAATTTATGTTGTTTTATTTTTTACAAATTTGTGTTGTTCATTAAAGAATTAAGTTTAGCCTCAGTAATGGATAAATTTTTTCTGTTCATACCTAAACTTAAGGTATCCAATGGGCCTTCATTTTTAGCAATAATCAAATGCATCTCACTCACATTGTCATCTGCAGCATCAAATAATTCATAATAATCAGGTCTTAATAAAAACATGACACTACTTGCCACATTCACCATTTTCGCATCCAAATCAGTTAATCTTGGGTATTTTGAATCTCTGAATTCAATGGATCTTCCTAAAGGCATGGTGCATAGTACTGGAAATTCATACTCCTCTGACAATAAGTTTAAATCCAACATCACTTGTTCCGCATCTTGGTTTCTAAATCTAACTCTGTCTACCATTGACTGTAATGAATCAACAATAACCATCGATACTTTATTGCCTTCTTTTTTTAAGGAATGAACCAGATTTCGAATAGCATATACCGTTGGTGTATTGGTATTTAAAAACACAACCTTATTGTCTTTTAATTGTCTAGTTAAAGGATGTGATTTTACTTTTTCATACTCCTCCTTATTTAATTTCCCGTTTTGGATGATAGATAAATCAATTTGAGAAGCGATAGACAACATTCTATGCATTAAAGCAGTTGAACTCTCTTTATCAGCAACATAAATCACAACTTCATTTTCCTTTAAACTAGCCAATTGTTGACTTACTTGATTTAAAGCGAAAGCAGTTAAACCCATACTTGGTCTTGCAGAAATAACACTTACTCCAATTTTCCATCCACCAATGACATTATCTAAGCTTTGAAAGCCAGTAGATTTAGAATTTGGATCCAATGCATATTCACTTGAAATGCTATTTAGTATTGAGTTCATAATGGTATTGGTTGTAATTGTTTTCATATAATTTTTTATTCTTCCCATTGAGCCTGCAATGTCATTAATTAGAATCCAATCTATCTGGACTTGCTTCTCAATTGTATTATTTAATATTTAAATCCAAGACGTTGAAAATTATAATTTGCTACAGGATTGACTTTTGCTAATTTAGCATAAGCACCATCCTGCATGGCAGCATGAATTTCAGCAGGTGTTTTTAAAATATGTGCTCCTAAATTGGTAGAAAAACACCAATTTGACTCCTCCACTTGTTCTTGAGTTGCATCAAAACCCATCATTTTGCATTCCAAGGTCTCTGAACAAAACATATCACTATAATATGTTCGTCCTAAAGTATTTGATTCCACATATTGCTGCGCATAACACCAAATGGTAGTTACCTGCTTTTTAGTGTTTAGTAATTCAGCCATACCATTGTCAATAATATAACTTGTATAGCCTAAGCCTGGATATTGTCCAATTGCAAATAAACCTGCTGGGCTTCCATGACCCAACATTAATATGTGATCATGTGCTTCAATTTCTTTAATTACTTGTTCTTTAGTCAACCCACCTGTAATTACGGTCACATTTGGAATGTCCTTATAAATAGGCTCAAGGAACGTAGTACTTGTGTCAGTTGGGTGTAATGCAAGGTGTTTCATAGGTCATTAGTTGTTTATAAGTGCAAAGTAAATGAATTTTTATAAAAATACAAATTTTGTTTATTTTTTTTATTTGTATTTTTACTATTTTTGTTAATAAACTTGTTAAGTAATTGATTTATAAGTAATTTTATGGAAAATACGCATATGTTTTTTTTCTTTATTTCAGGATTAGACACAAAAAAGAACCTTTTTGAACTCTTTGATATTTTCGTTGGATTAACTGAGGATAAATATAATACAGTCGTCGAAGGAATAGACTCTCCTGCTTTTCTGCTTCGATTAAGCTCAATTAATGAATTTGACAATACAATTAAGCATAAAGACGAACTAATTGAGAATGAAAAAAAAATAGATTTGTTCAGGTCTAGAAGAGAAATAAAATTTAGACCAGATATAGAAAAATTGAATATTCCAAGTCGCTTTTTACTTAGAGAAACAGATTATATTATTACTAATAGAGGAAACACTAGGATAATTTCAATGAGAAAAGCAATGGAGCTGGATACTCAAGTAGAACATTTTGTAGCAACTCAACAATTTATATATCTACGTCCTAAAGAGAATACACAAAATTACGATTCCAAATATATTGATCTTATTATTGACGCTTTAGCTAGAAAATTAAGAAAAAAACAAGATTATTCAACAATTTCCAATGTTAGATTAAAAGAAGGTCACACTTTGAAATTTAAAAAATTCGAGGTTGGTGAAAAAGTAACCATAGTTAATAAAAATGGAGGCTCCTTGAAAATACAGGACGGAAAACATTTTGCTTTTATTTTAGATAAGGATAAAGAAAGTAAAATAAGCTTTAAAATAAAAAATGAAGTCATTGAAGAAATTTCAAAATCCTTAATGAATATTATTACTGTTAAAGAACTTGAAAAAATTGAATTTAATATATCGGAAAATTTATATGATCAACAACAGTTAGTGGCTGAATATGAAAAAGTGTTTTTTGGTTTAGAAAATGCTAAACTAGAATTTGAGAGATTTACAGAAGAAGTAAATGAAAAGTTTTTTGCAAAAAAATAATAAAATGAAGTCAACATTATTCCAGTCAGAAGATATCTATAAAATAAGTGAAGTTTTGAATTTTCCTAGCAATAACGTTCATATTGTTTGTCCGGCAATAAAAAAAGGTGCAATATGTAGCCATTTATTATACAAAAACTGCAATATGGATATTGCTGAAATTGGCAAATTATGTGATTTGGTAAATTACAATAAAAGAACAGGTTGTTTATACCCTAGATATAAACTTACCCTTATCCCAACTTATGACGCTATAAAAAACAAGGATATAAACATTACTTTAAATGAAATTATAGATGATATTATCGAATCAAATGAGAAATATTTAAAAGCTACCCATATTGTTATCATAATCGATGATTCCACGTGGCCAAATACATTAGTGTTAAAGGACCATATAGATAAAGCTTTTAATGATAGAAAGGATTTGATATTTGTCAACGAGGCTTCTTTTTACAGTATTTAATTTAGCATTAACTTCAATGTCCGAATAGACTGGACAAGGCTCCTTTAATATTGTCAAAAAATTACAGATGTTGACAAGGGAGTTTAAAATATTTTTATGCATTTGCTGGATTGCCTTTTGCTTATATAAATTGGTTTATGAAATCATCAAGGATTATAAAGCAAGCAAACTAACCTTAAAAAGTACTTACCCGAAATTATTTCAGGAAGTCTTGTATTTCGCAAGACCCATGTTTCATGAACTGAATATAAAGTATTACCCAAAATTCGAAGTGTCCTATTATAAACATAAGACTAGATTAGGTTGCTATACCTCTGGAAAAAGACTGATCAAAATTTATGTTAATGCGCATACTGCAGAAAATGAAACAACCCGCATTTTAGAAATGGTTGACAGTATGTTACATGAACTTAAACATTATTTTGACGACCTCACAAACCCTGATTATAAAAATTATAGTAAGTATTTGAAAACAACTGGTTATGAAAACTGCCCACTTGAAATTGCAGCAAGGGCCTTTGCCAAAACCAATTTAGATGCTTGCATCAAGCACTTAAAAGAAAAGGGCATTTTAGAATAACCATCAAACTAAATTTATGAAAGACTACTATAAAATACTTGAAATTCCTTTTAATGCTTCCAACGACGTCATTAAAAAAGCATACCGAACCTTATCTAAAAAGTACCACCCTGATATTAATCCTACTGGCATGGAACAGTTTAAAAATATTAATGAGGCAAATAATACTTTGTCGGACCCAATTAAGAGAAGCGCTTATAATGCTAAATACTTAATACATTTCAAAAAAGAACAAAGTACAACAAATGCTAACAAAGCTGCGACTAATAAAACTAACACTAGGTAAAATACAAGTACAGTAAAGCAGTCGACGCAAAAATCTTCCACTTACTACAATTCAACAAAAACTAGTAGTACAATTACAGTTAATGGAGTGACCATAAATGTTAGCGGAAATAATACCACTACAAATGTCAAGGTTATAAACGGTAAAGTAATTATTGAAACAACAACTAATTAAAATAAAATAGTAGATATTAATTCTTCTTCTACCCTTCCTTCACATAAACAAAATAATCCCCAGGCATTAATTCAAATGGAACACTATGATTAAAATTGAATACCATACCTGAAAATACATTTTTGAATACACCATGTAGCTTTTCATGGCTGATTTCCACCTTATGATGATGGTTGGATAAATTCAACAACACAAATATGGAGGACTGTTCATCCTGTCTTAAATAAGCCATCACACCGTCCGTTTGCACTGGTAAATTAAAGTTCTCACCACTTACTATAGCTGTATGTGTTTTTCGAAGGGTGCTTAATGTTTTATAAAACTCATGTAAGGCTGGTTGTTCTATTGACCAATCAATTTGATCCTTATCAAAAAATTGTAAGCGTTTTTTATTAGGAAGTTCCTGACCACTATATATTAAAGGAATGCCTTTCCAAGTTTGTGTAAATATCGCCCATGCCTTTGTTGCTGCACCATACTTTTCATACTCCGTTCCATTCCAACTATTCTCGTCATGATTGGATGTAAATAATAGTTTAGACGCTCCTGCAGGATATTGTGAATAGTTATGTAACACATTGTAAACCTCATGGATACCCACTTCCCCCTTTGCTAATTTTTCAGAAACATGCATTAAAGCCCAAGCATAACTGGTATCAAAAACTTGATGATAATTCACCTCCTCACATTCAGCCAACCAATAAAGGGGTTGAATGGTTTCAACAGCTTCACGCGCCTCTCTCCAAAAATCCAATGGCACTAAGTGCGCCATATCACATCTAAATCCGTCTATCTTTAAATCACGCACCCAATATTGCATAGCACCAATTAAGGCCTTTCGCATATCGGTATTGTTAAAGTTTAAATCAACAACATCATCCCAACCATTGCGTTCCGTAAATTCACCTTGTGCATTGCGTGCAAACCATTCAGGATGTAATTCCATCCACTCATGTTGACGTCCTGTATGATTTGATACCCAGTCAATAATTACTTTCATACCCAACGCGTGTGCCTCGTTCACTAAATTGGCAAAATCATTTACAGTGCCAAATTCATGATTAATTTTTGTGTAGCTGCTACAAGCATAATAGCTTCCCAAAGTTCCTTTTCTTACTTTTTCACTAATGGTCGTAATAGGCATAAACCATAATATATCAACACCCATATCTTTTAGTCTCGGTAAATGTTTTTGAAAGGCATTAAAAGTTCCTTCTACCGTGTATTGCCTAACATTCACTTCATAAATAGTGGCGTTCTTTGCCCAACTAACCATATTGAAAATTGAATCCATTTTTCTGCGCTTTTTTTTACCCTAATTTTATTATCTTGTACATTACTATGAATGACAAACAACCCAATTTAGAACGCAAATTAAGCCTTTTACATGCAACCGCAATTAATATGATTGACATGGTGGGCATTGGTCCATTTGTCGTATTAAGTGTTGTGGCGCAAATCATGGCTGGCCCTTATTTTTTATATGCCTGGATTGCAGGTGCACTACTTTCCTTTTTAGACGCAATGGTTTGGAGTCAATTAGGTGCAGCCTTACCTAGAGCCGGCGGTAGCTTTCACTTTTTAAAAGAAGGTTATGGCGAAAAATGGGGCAAACTAATGAGTTTTCTTTTTGTTTGGCAAACCATGATTCAAGCACCTTTGGTTATAGCCTCTGCTGCCATTGGATTTTCTCAATATGCTAATTACTTTTTTCATTTTAATTTTTGGCAGGAAAAAGCAGTAAGTGGATCGGTTGTTATTTTAGTAATTTTATTATTGTATCGAAAAATTGAATCCATTGGAAAGATTTCGGTTTTCTTATGGGTCATTGTTTTGGGCACTATGTTTTGGATTATTGGTGGAGGCATTGCAAATGGCAATTTTTTAGAACCCATTAAACATATTAACGACGGTTTTAGTTTGCAACATGGCTTTGTTGCAGCCCTGGGATTTGCAAGTGTCAAAACCATTTATAGTTATTTAGGCTATTATAATGTTTGTCATTTGGGTGGAGAGATAAAAAATCCAAGTAAGAATATTCCAAGGAGTATGTTTATTTCTATCGCGGGTATTGCTATTTTATATTTATCAATGAATATTAGTGTGGCAAGTGTACTGCCTTTTGAAGTATTATCAACCAGTAAATATGTTGTAAGCGATTACATAAAAACTTTATTTGGACCAACTGCTGGTGGTATTGCAACAGTGCTTATTTTAATTGTTGCATTTGCTTCCCTTTTCTCCGCCACTTTGGGTTATAGTCGTATTCCTTTTGCTGCAGCGCAGAACAAGTCCTTCTTTTCCTTTTTTGGCAAAGTACATCCTAAATTAAATTTCCCACACCGCTCCTTATTAGTGTTGGGCGCAATAGCATTTGTGTTTAGCTTATTGTTCCGATTAAAAGAAGTAATTGATGGTATTTTAGCCATGCGTATCCTAATTCAATTTATTGGACAAGCCATTGGATTGTTGTTATTGGTAAAAAGAAAAGGAAAATCCTATTTCCCGTGGAAAATGCCTTTCTACCCTATACCATTATTTCTGGCCATTATCATTTGGGTTGCCATATTTTATTCCACAGGGACAAAGATGATGATTAGCGGATTAATCGTAATTAGCTTAGGATTAATTGCCTATTTCGTTTCTAGTAAAATGAAATGGATTGGTGGTGAAAGCGAAACAGAGGCATAAACTATTTACTTCTAGTCCCTATCCCACTAATTAATAGCCCAATTACAAGCCCTAGTATTATCCCGATTTTTACGTTCTTAATTAAATAGCCAATTCCTAAACCAATGACGAGCAAGGTTAAAATACTTACATTTCGTCTCATGCTTAATGTTTTGGAAGTGAAATAATATTGGCTAATAATTTATAAGCGCCTGGATTACCTGCCGGTAACTGTCTAAACAATACTAAACTTAAATAAACCATATTGCCTTTGCCATAAGGAGCAATTAACAAGCTTCCATTACTTTGCGCCTCCCCTTTATCATTCATACTAAAAGGTGCTTCAAAATGGGCATCAAAATTATCTGATTGATAAGTACTGCGCTCCTGTGTCCAATTGTCAAAATCGGAAGCAGTAATTTTATTAGGCGTATTTAAAACAGCATGGTTAGGCAAGATAAAATTAACAGGCACATTTTCCTGTGTAACACGTTTACCTGAATTTACGCTAAAATTATAAGGACCAACTTTCACAGGCTTGATACCTACTTGATTGCTTTTTAAATACTGAACCACCAAGTTGCCGCCATTGGCAATATATTTATTGAACACTTCATTTTGCTCCGATAAATAGGAATACATATTATATGCACGAATACCAATCACAATGGCATCAAAATGTTTTAAATTTTCGTCCGTTATATCAGACTCATTCAAATGTGTAACAGTTGCTCCTAACTCCACTAAGGCTTCAGGTATTTTATCGCCTGCACCGTCAATATAACCAATATTTTTAGCGGTATTTTGAACCGTTACAGGAACTATTTTTGTGTTAGAAGTTGGGAAATAGGTAATGGTCGGGATATGATCGTAGGCAATGGACTTTGTAAACAATGCATTTTCAGGTACTGGCAAATGGTCATTCGCCTTTTTAATTTCAATATCAGTTTGCTTTGTCTCCCCTTTATGATCAATGGTTTGATACGAAACGGTAATTGGCTTACCAGCATTGATTAAATTTACTTCCTTCAAAAATTTAACTTCTGTTGCAGGTACTACTGCGATGGGTTGATATACATCGCCTTTAGTTAGGTCGGTAAATTTATATTGAACAGGAACTTTAAAGGCAAATGACTGTTTTTCGATTTCAACATTTACAATACCTTCAAATGCAGGATCGTTTTCAGACTTGCCAATAAGTTGTTGATCGTTTACGACAAACATGCCCTCGGTTTTAGGCTTTTCTAACCAATAAGGTTGTGAAATTGCTTTGTCACTAGGCACTTTCAAGGTATAGTCAAATTGAATATTTTGATTATTAGCTAGTGGCTTATTAAATACTGAATCCTTTGAAGGAAATTGGATAGATGCTAATATTGAATTCACCCCAGAACGTTGATTTAATAAAAATTGAACTCCTACTGTCGCTCCTGGAATTACTTGCTGTTGTTGTGTTGTAGCTTCCACATACAAACCTGCACATGATTTAATGATATCCTGCACCTGCTCCAACTTATATAAACTCCAGTTGGATTTTGGCAATGCATTTATTTGTTGATATAATTTAACCAAGGCTAAAACTGATGCTGAAGGTTCAGACAATTTATACGCATTCACAATTTTATCAATCTCCGTTTCAATTTGGTTTGCTTGTAAACGTGACCAGGAAGTATTCACGCCCTCCATGATATCTTTTTTTGCCGAATCGCCACCTGTTACTTCAAAAAATTCATAGCTAGCACCTCGGCGTCTTGGGCGTCCTTCCCCTTGACTTTTATGCATGGTTCTTGCCTCTGCTCCAATTTCACCATAACTTTTTCCAATAATGGGATTGTATCCACCTACTTCAATTTTTAATTGATTATCGCTTGTAGTATTTACAGAACCGAAATTAAAAGTGTTCCATAAAATACGTTTTGCTTTCCAAACCTTTACACCATATTTTAATTGCTCAGGAAATTTAGTTGGATCAGCCGCTGCTTCAAATGCTTCGTTAGCAATAATCGCTGAAGCTGCATGATGGCCATGCCCTGCACGAGCATCAGGAGGGAATCTTTTAATAATAATATCGGGTTGAAATTTTCGAATGATCCAAACGGCATCACTCAATACTTTTTCATGATCCCAAATTTGCAAGGCTTCCTCCCATGATTTACTAAAACCAAATTCATAAGCTCTTGAAAAATACTGCTCGGCTCCGTCAATTCGTCGAGCCGCTAATAATTCCTGTGAGCGAATCATACCAAGCTCTATGCCTTGTTCTTTTCCAATTAAATTTTGACCGCCATCACCGCGTGTTAAACTTAAATAAGCAGTGCGGTAATTTCTTTCCTTAGTTAAATAAGGTAAAAAAGAATTGTTTTCATCATCAGGATGTGCAGCAATATAAAGTACACTGCCCACTGTTTTAAGTCCTTTTATTTGCGCAAAAATTTCAGCACTATTTTTTTGTGCTTGCAAACCAGCAACAGAAAATAAAATTCCAACAGCTAAAACAATAATTTTTTTCATACTTACAAATTCTAAAAAATAAAATCAATATATAAATCCGTTCCTATTTCCCGTTAAAGAAAATAGCATTACACAACACTAATTTACCATTCTCCCAAAAATTTCTGAAAATAGGATCATCGGCCATGAATACAAATTTACCAGCTCCCATTTCTTTTACGCCTAACACCACACCTTCCTGTAAAGCTGCTTTCACTTTCACACCAGCAAAACCAGCCATATAACTATCTTTTTTAATCACTCCTACATTCCAATAATCATTTGATGGTTCATAGGATACGATGTCTTGTTTTAAATCATAGTAAATGCCATCTGTTCCAAAACCTATAGGATGTGTGTTGTCCATATATACTTTATAAATAGCACCTGGTATCGAGCTTTTTAAATAGTCAGTTACCGACTCCCCGTATTTAGCAACATTATTCACTTCCACTTTTTCAAGCTTTGGCAATTCTTTCACTTTTACACCCCATTCAGCGTTAGCTGCTAATTGCGCGGCAGCCAGTTCAAACGCAATTAATACACCACCTTTTTTCACAAATGCTTGTAGTTTTTCCGAAACTGCTTTGCTACCAAAATCCTTATAAGATCCATCTGGTGCAATAATTACATCATACTTTGAAATATCGATTCTATTAAAAAGAGAGAAGTTTAATTGCGTGATAGGATAATTTAATTGTTGGTCAAAAAAGTTCCATACTTCCCCTGCCGCTAATGCTGCCACTTGATCCCCTGTCAACAATGCTACTTTTGGTGCATGGCTAATGTTTTTAACTTCAGGTGCCCCAAAATCGCTTCCTTTTTCAACCCAACCTGAACTTACTGGGAAAGCTTCCATATTTGCAGCATCACAAATAGCTTTTGTATCAACCGCCCAATTCGCTGCGTTGCTCGTTTTTAAAACAATCAAGGTACCTGCATCAAATTGTTTACCCAATGCTGAAAAAGGTTTCTCAGCATATCTTACTTTAATATTTTTATTTAAAATAGCAGCTAACACTTTGGAAGATGCAAATGAATTGTAAGGAATAATATATCCATAATCGGCGATTACATTATTCACTGATTTTAATTCAAATCCTGTTTGCACTGGCAATGGTTCCTTTGACGCAAAGCCATGTACATTGTATACATAAGGCAATGACCATGCAGTTATATCATAGGTATTTGAATCATTCACCTGTGTAATAGGCTCTAATAAAACACGCGCTAATACGCCATGTGTTTGTGCAACATTCACCGCTAATGTATACCCTTCATTCACAAATACACCCTCCTTTTTAGTTGCATAATCATACCCCTTAAAACTTCCATTGTAAGTTCCGTATTGGATATTATTTTGCTTCAACATTTTTGCTAAAGCAGCTAATGAATTTGGATTTTTAGCAGTCATCACAAATGTCTTATATGTCGAAGCACTTCCTGCACGACTATTATCATAATATTTTTTAAACTCCTTTAATAAATTTTCTCTATTGGTTGCACTAATTTCAACAGTTGATAATCCTGTTGTAAAATGGTGTGTTGCTCTAGCCACTAAGGTCAACGTATCCTCATCCTTATTTTGTACTCCTAAGCCTGCACTAATACCTCCTTGCTCATAGGTCATTCCAATTGCCCCATTGTACATTGGATAGCTATCACCATAGGATGGATACAACATATCAAAACGTTCCTTTGTAAAAAATAACCAATTATTTTGGTCAAAATATTTAGCATTATTTTTTCCAATCTGTACTTGGAAATCTTTTTGCCAAGTTGTTATAGCATCATGAATTGGCTCCGAAGTAGGTGTAAAAAAGTAAGGTTGTTGATAGCTTTGCTCATGAAAATCCACCACTACTTGCGGATACCATTGTTGGTAAAAAGCAACTCTTTGTTTTGACTCTACTTGCGTTTGCCAAGCCCAGTCACGATTTAAATCAAAATTATAATGATTGGATCTTCCAGCAGGCCATGGTTCCATATGCTCTCTTGCATTTGGGTCAGCATTGTAGTTCATACCCACTGCATTATTATACCAGTTTACATAACGATCACGACCATCCGGATTGATACATGGGTCAATAATCACAATAGTATGTTTTAACCACTCTTTAGTTTTTGCATTTGACGGATCCACTAACGCAAATAAAGTAAGCATCGCGGCTTCTGATGAAGCTGGCTCATTTCCATGCACATTATAACTTAACCAAACAATGGTTGGCTGATTCAAATCGGTAACCGATCCGTCAACTATACCATTATTGTGTTTTCTTATTTCATCTAATTTTGAAATATTTTCAGGAAGACCAATGGCTGCAACTAATAAATCACGTCCTTCATTGGTTTTTCCATAAGGCATAATTTTAACCATATCAGGTTTAGCCTGTGCCACCGTATTAAAGTAAGATACAATTTGATGATGTCTTGTAAACTTAGTACCTACTGTATAACCTAAATAACTTGCTGGACTTGGTACATTTTGCGCTTGAACTTGCAATGCATTAAGGATCACAAAAAAAGCAATTAAAACAAACTTTAAAGTCATTTGTAAGGGTTTCATAAATGATTTATTCATATGATAATTTTTAATACTAAAGGCTTGAATATGAACCTTAAAAATAAGCATATTTAGCCTTAAATAAAGCAATAATTGCGTAAATTAGGGTCTCAAATTATTGTCATGAAATTTAAGCTAGATAAAAGAAAAATAGCATTGCTCATAGTTACATTATTATGTGTAGTTGTAAGTTTATTTGCGCAAGCTCAACCATTTTTTAAATCACATAAATCAATTAACCCCTATCAATATGAAGTTGTTAAGGAAAAGTCCTTTAACAATGCTGCTGTTACCTCAGCACACCCATTAGCAAGTATGGTTGGTGCTGCTATTATGCAGGATGGTGGAAATGCATTTGATGCGGCCATTGCTACTCAATTTAGTTTAGCCGTGGTTTTCCCGGGTGCAGGAAATATTGGTGGTGGTGGATTTATGTTGGCTCGAAAAGCCAATGGTGAATTAATTGGAATTGATTACCGCGAAGCTGCTCCAAAAAATGCTAGTCGTGATATGTATTTGGATGAAAAAGGTAATCCAATTCAAAGTAAATCATTGGATGGTGCCTCGGCATCAGGTATCCCTGGAAGTGTTACTGGGATGATAAGTACACATAACTATGCAAAATTACCACTTGCGCTATTAATTGAACCTGCTATTGAATTAGCTGAATATGGTTTTGTGATAACTGAAAGAGAGGCAAAAGGTTTAAATTCAGAAAAAGCTAATTTTTTAAAGAATAGTTCTGCTCCAAGTGCGTTTACAAAAAGAGAATGGAAATCGGGTGACACTTTATTTCAACCTGAATTAGCGGCTACCTTAAAACGCATTCAGCAAAAAGGTTTGGCTGGTTTTTATGAAGGCCCAACAGCCGATATGATTGTAAATGAAATGAAACATTCTGGTGGCATTATCAGTTTAGAAGATTTAAAAAACTACCAACCTAAATTTAGAAAACCTATTGAATTTGATTATAAAGGAAAGCATATCATAAGCTTCTCTCCCCCATCAAGTGGAGGAATCATCATTGCACAAATGTTAAAAATGATAGAGCCTTTCAAAGTAGAAACCTTGGGCTCAAATACTATAGAATCAGTTAGTTTAATGGTGGAAGCACAACGTCGCGCTTATGCAGACCGTGCCGAGCATATGGGTGATCCTGATTTCTGGAAAGTGCCCACTAAAACTTTAATTAGTGATGCATATGCTAAAGACAGAATGAAGGACTATGTTCCTGGCGTTGCAGGCAGCAGTAAAATAACTTTGGCAGGCCAGGTTCATGAAAGTGAACAAACTACTCACTTTAGCGTGATTGATATGGAAGGCAATATGGTAGCTATCACTACTACTTTAAATGATACCTATGGTAATAAAACAATTGTAGCAGGCGCTGGATTTTTATTAAATAACGAAATGGATGATTTTAGTGTGAAGCCAGGTGTTCCAAATATGTATGGAGCCATTGGTGGAGAAGCAAATTCCATTGTGCCAGGAAAAAGAATGTTAAGTTCAATGACACCAACCTTAGTCACCGTTGACAATAAACCTTATATCAGTATTGGTACTCCAGGTGGTACTACTATACCAAATCAAGTTTTTGAAGGACTTGTAAATATTTTTGATCATAAAATGTCACTTAAGGCTGCTATCGATGCTCCAAAATTTCATCATCAATGGATTCCAGATGCAATTGGTGTAGAATCTGATTTTCCAGAAGCAACGATTAATGCATTAAAAGCAAAAGGTTATACTGTAGCTAAAAGAGGTCGTTTTGGAAGAATGGATGGGATTATGATTTTAAGCGATGGAAAAAGAAACGCAGCTGGTGATAAACGTGGTGATGATAGCGTTGCAGGGTATTAAATAATTGATATATATAATTGATTAGCAAGGGAGAATTTGATGCTTAAAAGCTTTATTCTCCCTTGCATTTTTGTAATTTTACCAAAACCATTTCATTGTTACAAAAAAGGCTATATTTTTTTCGAATCATCATTGCTAGCATCATTGGCTTGTTCCTATTTTGCTACTTATTATTGTTTGTTCCAGCGATTCAAAATTCAATAGCTCAATACTTTTCAAAACAACTATCTACCAAAATGGGTGTCATGGTAAAAGTTGATAAAGTGGGGTTTTCCTTATTTGACAAATTAGACATGCAGGGTGTTTTAATAAAGGATCAAAAAAAAGACACCTTACTTTCAGCCAAAAGTTTCAAATTAAGGATAACTGATTTAGTATTTTCATCAACAAGCCCAGTTATTAAATATATTGGCCTTGATGGTGTTACAGTATATTTAAACCGTACTAATGAAAAATGGAATTACCAATTTTTAATTGACTTGTTGAAATCTGATACTAGTAAAAAAGGTAACAATATTGATGTTAAAAAAATTGATATTTCACATTTACATTTTATTCAAAATGACAAATGGGATGGTCAAATCATGGAATTAAATGCTGACAATCTTTTATTGAATTTAAAATCAGTTCAGGGTAATAAAATTAACATTGATCAAATAAATATTAATAAACCCTTTTATTTGGTAAAATCCTTCGATGGCCTAAAGCCAACTAAGCAAATAAACAAAAATGCTAAAAAAATAGTGCCTCCTCGAAATGAACTTGCTTTTAATCCTACACATATAAACTTATACGTTAACGAACTTCAAATTACAAGCGGTAAAATATGGATTGAATATGGAGTTCAAAAACCTACCTCCTATTTTGATGTTGACCATATAAGAATGAACGAAATTAATGCCAGTTTAAATCATATAAAATTTATCGAGGATACCATTTCGGCTAAAGTGTTATCCTTACAAGTAAAGGAAAGGTCAGGCTTTGTGATTAAGAAACTAACTACTAAGTTTACATTCACACCTAAAATAATGGAGTTTGATTCCCTATTATTAAAAACAAACAATAGCACCATTGGCAATTATTATGCAATGTTGTATGATCATTTTGGAGATGATTTCAAAAATTACATATCTAAAGTAATTATGAAATCACATTTGGCAAATGTTACTTTAGCGACGGACGACATTGCTTATTTTGCGCCTGAGTTAAAAAGCATCAATCAAAAAATTAATATCAGCAGTCATTTCATAGGTACTGTCGAAGACTTTAAAGCCAATGACCTAACTGCACAATATAACAACTCATTTGTGAAAGGTAGTTTTTCAATGAAAGGTATACCTGACATGCGAAAAACGCAAATTGCATTTAAAAATGTAAGTGCTTTAACAAACTATGCCGATTTAAGAAAATGGATCCCCAGTTTAAATGAAGTAAAGGGATTCCCATTTGAAGCCATTGGCAACTTCCGCTTTAAAGGCGATTTTAAAGGAACCGTATATGATTTTGTTACAAATGGAACCATATCCACTAAATTAGGATTAGCTGAAACACAAATAAGGTTAAAGTTTCCAATTACTGGCGAGCCAAGCTATGAAGGCTTATTAAATACCTATCACTTTGATGCGGGTAAACTATTTAACATTGATCAAGTTGGCTTTGTCAATTTTAGAGGTAAAATTGCTGGCTCTTCCTTTTTACTTGAAAAAATCAAAACAAATATTGACGGCACCATTGACTCCATCGGTTTCAACGGTTATACCTACACCAATATCAATACAAATGGATTGCTGCAAAAAGGGGCCTATAATGGTACGTTCAGAATCAAGGATCCCAATGTAAATTTCATAAGTAATGTTGAAATAAATTTAAAAAACAAAGTACCTAAATTCAATGCAGTTGGTGACTTATTGAACGCCAATTTACAAGCCCTTAATATTTCAAAAAATCTTATTCAATTAACAGGATTACTAGACATCAACTTTGAAGGAAATAATATTGACAACTTTACTGGGTATGCAAAATTCTTGAATGGCAAATTCCAAGGTACTGAGTCGGTTGTGAATTTCGATGCTTTCTCCTTATCCTCTAAAACGACCAATGGAATTAAAAATATTAAATTAGAAAGTGACGATATTCAAGCAAGTATTAATGGAAAATTCAACATTCTTCATTTACCTGCAAGTGTTCAATATTTTATCCAACGATATTTCCCTACCTACATTCCTGCTCCAAAAAATACAACGGCTAATCAGCAATTTAGTTTTGAGGTGAAAACAAACTATGTTGAACCCTATATAAGACTTTTCAATAAGGACATCACAGGATTCAATAATGTTTCCCTTAATGGTAGTCTAAATACCGACAAGCAAAGCATTCAATTAAATGGGAAGATTCCATTTGCTAGCTTACAACATAATTTGGCGGAATATGCCATTAAAGATGGTATCATTTCAGGGAAAGGTAATATTGACTCTTTAAATTTAAAAATTGATGCAACTAAGTTTAACCTAACGGATAGTTTAAGTTTCTTAAATCCAGTACTTCAAATTAATACAAGCAATGATGTTTCCTTAGTCAGTTTAAATGCCAATAGCGAATCAGTTTTAGGTGAAGTTGCATTTAACGGATATGTGCATACTTATAACGATGGTATTTCTATTAATTGGCTTCCCTCCCATTTTTCACTAAACCATAAAAAATGGACCATCGCTGATAAGGGCATTGTGAATATTAGAGAAAGCAATACAAGTGCAAGCAATTTTAATTTATCGCAGGGAATCCAAGCCTTTGAGTTTTCAAATTCAACTACTAGTAAAAATACATTACAGATTCAATTGAAAAATGTAATATTAGGTGACATTACAAAACTATTGTTTCCTTATCCTAAATTAGAAGGTATTACCAACGGCAAAATTGAGCTAAAAAATATATTGTCCAGCTTTGAAATGAGTACTAGCTTGAATTTAGATCAATTTTCTTTTAACAATGATTCAATTGGAAAAACCCAAATTAACGCATCTTATAAGCAGGCTACTGGCGTAGTTCCCTTTAGCCTATTTAGTCCGAATACCAATTATAATTTATCGGCTTCCGGATCCTATAATATTAAGGATAGTATTAATCCATTGGATGCTAATTTATTTTTAGAACATTCAAAATTTAATTTAGTTCAACAATTTATTGGAGGTGTTATTACAAATTTAGACGGTCGTGCAAATGGCTATATACATTTGGGTGGCCGAATTGAAAACCCTTATTTATTGGGATCGGCTACTTTTGATAATGCTTCCTTTGTAGTTGATTACACCAAAGTGAAATACACCATTGACAGTGGGGCAGTAATTAAATTCACCAACGAAGGCATTGATTTTGGAGAAATGACAGTGTATGACAATAAACATAGAAAAGCAGCATTCAAAGGGAAAATATTAAACCAAGGATTTAAACACTTGGATTATGATTTGGAAATGAGTAGTCCTAAAATTGAACTCATTAATACGGAGGTATTAGACAATCCCAATTTTTATGGCAAAGCAGTTGGCAAAGCCTTTATGACCATTAAGGGCCCTGAAGAAAACATAAAAATGTCCATTACTGCTGATGTAAATGATAGTTCCCATATTTATTTGCCGAATACAACAAGTAAAGAAAGTGGGAATTCAGAATATATCATATTTAAAAAGTACGGCAAAACGGCAATCAAAAGCGCCGATATCCCCGCTTATAATTTAGTAGTTGACCTCGAAGTCACTGCTAATAATAAAACCCAAATTGATGTGGTGTTAGACGAACTATCAGGTGATGTCATAAAGGGTGTTGGAGAAGGCAGGATTAAAATTAGGGCAGGTAATATCGAGCCGTTAACTATTAGAGGTAAGTATAATATTGAATCGGGTAAATACGATTTTAATTTTCAGTCATTCATTAAAAAGCCATTTGAATTGATACCAGGTGTAGGAAACTTCATAGAATGGACTGGAGACCCTTTAAATGCGGATATTCATATTGACGCAAGATATACTGCCGAAAGAGTTAGCTTAAATGATTTAGTAGGTTCGGCTAACTTTAGTAATGCCGTAAAAAGTTACCGAGGTAGTGTTTATGTTATTGCCGCCTTAAGAAATAAATTAACCCAACCGTCGATTAAATTTTCATTAGCCTTCCCACAAGGAAATCCAATTAGTTCCGATAATGAGTTTTCTCAATTTATTAATAGACTCGAACGCGATGACAACGAAATTTTAAAACAAGTTTCCTTTTTAATTGTATTTAACTCATTTGCACCTGTGAGCTTTAGCAATAGCAATAATAATAATGCTTACTCAGCAACAACTATTGGTATCAATACCATATCACAATTATTGACTAAGCAAATTAATAAATCCATTAGTACCCTTATTAATAAAGCGACTGGGGATAATAGTTTAAAATTTGATATTGGCTCGTCGGTTTATAATAGTGGCAACTTATTGGATCCTACAGGTGGTGGCATTGCGATTAACGCCAATAAAATTGACAGAACAAGGGTGAACCTTAAATTGGGTCGTAGCTTTTTAAATGATAAAATAATAGTGAACGTTGGAGGTGATCTTGATTTTAATGTTAGAAATACTAGCACCATTCAAAATAGTGACTTACAATGGTTGCCCGATTTAAATATTGAATTCCTATTGACAAAGGATAAAAAATTAAGAGCCATTATTTTTAATAGGAATAGTTTGGATATCAATGGAAGTGCTTTAGGGAAAAGAAACAGACAAGGTGTAAGTATCTCCTACCGAAAAGACTTTGATCAATTTATTTGGTAAACTATTTTTGTTTAATAAACTATTTTGTGTTCGAAACGAACCACTCAGTTGCTAAAGCATAGCCCCTTAAACCTAGTCCTACAATGCTTCCTACGGCTTTAGCAGAAACATGGGAAATTTTACGGAAGTCTTCTCTTGCATGTACATTGCTAATATGAACTTCAATCACAGGAACCTTAATTGCTGCAATAGCGTCACCAATGGCAACTGAAGTATGGGTATAGGCTGCAGGATTAATAATTATCCCGTCTTGATCAAAACCGTATTTTTGAATCGCATCTACTAACTCCCCTTCCACATTGGATTGAAAATAAGTAAAGTTTACTTGTGTGAATTGTTGTTTTAATTGTACTAAAAAATCATCGAAACTTTCATTGCCATAAACACCTGGTTCACGCTTTCCTAATAAGTTTAAATTAGGCCCGTTAATGATGGTAATATTTAGCATAGTTAGTTTTTGAATTCTTATTATTTCGCTTTCATTAAAGATACGAAATCATCAAATAAATATCTACTATCGTGAGGACCTGGTGTTGCTTCAGGATGGTATTGTACACTGAATGCTGGTCGATCTTTTAATTTTATCCCTTCGATTGAATCATCATTTAAATTCACATGCGATACAATTACATTATCATGCTTTCTTACTGCATCAGGATCCACTCCAAAGCCATGATTTTGTGTAGTGATTTCAGAACGACCCGTAATTACATTTTTCACTGGATGATTTAATCCTCTGTGACCATGGTGCATTTTAAAAGTTGGAATATCATTTGCACGTGCTAATAATTGATGTCCTAAACAAATACCGAACAATGGTTTTTTCTCTGCTAATATTTGCTTGATGGTTGCAACTGCATAATCCATTGGAGCTGGATCACCAGGACCGTTGGATAAAAAGTATCCCGTTGGATTAAATGCTTTTAATGTTGCGAAATCGGTTTTGGCAGGATGCACTCTTACGTGTACTCCTCTGTCCACTAAACATTTAAGAATATTATGTTTAATACCAAAGTCAAGCACTGAAACCTTTATAGCAGCATTTACGTCCCCTAATTCATATATTTCTTTTGTACTCACTGTGCTAGCTAATTCTAAGCCATCCATACTCGGCACTGCAGCTAATTGTTTTTTCAAGGATTCCACATCCATATTGTCGGATGAAATAATACAGTTCATGGCGCCACTGGTTCTTACATGTGCTACCAATGCTCTCGTATCTAACCCCTCAATAGAAACAATATTATTGGCGATTAAATATTCATTCAAATTTCCATCAGCTAACGCACGAGAATATTTCTCTTCTAAATTACGTCCGATTAATCCATGTATTTTTACCGACTTACTTTCAACGTCGGTATCCTTTACCCCATAATTACCAATGTGCACATTATTCATGATAATTATTTGACCCGTGTAACTTGGATCCGTAAAAACTTCCTGATAACCAGTCATACCCGTATTAAAACAAATTTCACCGGTGGTGGTACCAATTTTCCCAAATGCTTGTCCGTGAAATACATTGCCATCGGCTAAAACTAGGATTGCGGGTTGTGCGGTCATTGGATTTTGCTATTTTAATGGATGAGTACTTTTTTGATCGATTTGATGCAAATTTAGGCAAAAAAAAGGCAAGACCAAAGTCTTGCCTTTATATGTAATAACATTATGTGCATTATTCAGCAGCTGGTGTTTCCTCAGTTGATGAAGCCTCTTCAGCTGGAGCGACTTCAGCAGCAGCTTCAGTAGCTTTCTTAGGAGCAGTAGCTTTACTACGACGAGTTTTCTTAGCTGGTTCAGCTGCAGTTGCAACAGAATTACCATAAATTTCATTGAAATCAACTAATTCGATCATTGCTTTTTCAGCGTTGTCACCTGGACGAATACCTAATTTAATGATACGAGTGTATCCACCTGGACGAGCAGCAATTTTAGGCGCTACAACTGTGAATAATTCTTTCACCGCTGTTTTGTCGTTTAAATAACTGAACACCACTCTGTGGTTGTGCATAATTTCTTCCTTAGAAGCCGTTTTTTTAGTTTTAGTTACTAATGGCTCAACATAAGTTCTTAACGCTTTAGCTTTTGCTAAAGTAGTTACGATACGCTTGTGAGTAATTAATTGAATAGCTAAGTTACTTAACAAGGCTTCTCTGTGTGCCTTTTTACGACCTAAGTTGTTGTTTTTGTTACCGTGACGCATGACGTTTAATTTTTGTCCTTACACCGTGTCAGGAATTGTAAGGTGTGAGCCCGAAAGCTCGGTTATAAATAGTGATTTACTAAATCCTTGTGGACTATTGTAAATCTAATTTGTCTAATCCTAATTTACCTAAATCCATACCAAAGCTTAATCCTCTTTCGATTAATACTTGTTCGATTTCAGATAATGATTTTTGACCAAAGTTTCTGAACTTCATTAAGTCCTCTTGTTCGTATTGTACCAATTCGCTCAAGCTGTTGATTTTAGCAGCTTTCAAGCAATTGAACGCACGTACAGAAAGATCTAAGTCTTCTAATGGAGTTTTCAATACTTTTCTTAATTGTAATACTTGCTCATCAACCACATCCTCTTTTTTATCTTCTTTGTTATCAAAAGTGATATTCTCGTCAGTGATGATCATTAAGTGTTGAATCAAAATTCTTGAAGCTTGCTTTACAGCATCTTCAGGATGTATTGTTCCATCAGTTGCTACGTCTAAAATTAATTTCTCGTAGTCAGTTCTTTGCTCTACACGATAGTTTTCCATCACATACTTAACATTCTTGATGGGCGTATGAATAGAATCAATAGCGATATAACCAAACGGCATATCCTTTAATTTATTTTCCTCAGCTGGAATGTAACCACGGCCTTTGCTAATGGTTAATTCAATTTCTAATTTAGCAGAAGGATCCATTGTACAAATAATTAATTCAGGATTCATTACTTGAAACTGTTGAGAAGCTTCTCCTAAATGACCTGCATTAAATTCGCTACTTCCTTTAATTGATAAAGTAATTTTTTCAGAACTAACGTCCTGATCAGCCTTACGCTTAAAACGAACTTGCTTTAAGTTTAAGATTAATTCAGTAACGTCTTCCGTAATGCCTTTGATAGTTGCAAATTCATGATCTACACCTTCAATTTTGATACCCACAATTGCAAAACCTTCTAAAGAACTTAATAAAACTCTTCTTAAAGAATTGCCTAAAGTCAAACCAAATCCTGGCTCTAATGGACGAAATTCGAATTGTCCTTCAAAGTCATTTGCTTTTTGTAAAACAATTTTATCAGGTTTTTGAAAACTTAATATTGCCATGTTATCATTTTTTTTGTTTGAATCTCCCGCAAGGAAGAAATATGTTTAAGTGCTACTATTTAGAATACAATTCAACAATTAATTGCTCTTTGATATTCTCAGGAACTGCTTCTCTTTCTGGCATTGCGATGAATGTACCAGAGTTAGTTGTGTCATTCCAATCCACCCAGCTAAACTTAGTGTTTCTTGGACGTTGCTTGCTAACGATAGCAGAATTGTGAGCACTCTTTGGACGATAAGTAATAACGTCACCTGGTCTACAAGTGTAAGAAGGTACGTTTGTCACAGCACCATTCACAGCTATATGCTTGTGAGCAACTAACTGACGGGCTTCTGGACGGCTTGCCGCCAATCCCATTCTAAAAATAGTATTGTCTAAACGAGACTCTAATAATTTAATTAAGTTTTCACCTTTAACACCCTTAAGACGAGAAGCTTCTTCAAAAGTTTTACGGAATTGACGCTCCAATACACCATAAGTATATTTAGCTTTTTGCTTTTCTCTTAACTGTAATGCGTATTCGCCTAATTGCTTACGCTTGCGTTGTGCTCCGTGTTGACCTGGAGGGTTGCTGTTTTTACCCAACCATTTTGCGTTCCCTAAGATAGGTTCGCCGAAAATGCGGGAAATTTTGGTCTTTGGACCTGTGTAACGTGCCATAATTTTGTGTTTTTGATTTTTTGGTGACGGTAAAGCATCAGTAAAAATCTAAAATGAATGCTATACCCTGTTTATAATAATATAAAGTGTTATACTCTTCTTTGTTTTGGAGGACGACAACCGTTATGTGGCATTGGCGTCACGTCACGGATTGAAGTTACTTCGATTCCTGATTGAGAAATAGAACGGATGGCTCCTTCGCGACCTGAACCTGGTCCTTTTACAAATACATCAACTCTTTTAACACCAGCGTCTAATGCTACTTTCGCTGCATCAGCTGCTGCCATTTGAGCTGCATATGGAGTGTTCTTTTTAGAACCTCTAAAACCCATTTTACCAGCACTGCTCCAGCTAATTACTTGGCCTGCTTTGTTGGTAAATGCGATAATTAAATTGTTGAAAGTTGCACTAATGCGAACTTCACCAGAAGCGTCGATTTTTACGACTCTCTTTTTTGAAGCTGCTTTTGCACTGTTTTGTGCTTTTTGTGGTTTAGCCATTGTGTTTGAGGTGTGCTTTTTTTACTTGATTTAACTTGTAAAATTAGCGGGTTATTTAAATTGAAATTCCGCCGAAGCGGAAACCGAGTCAATCTCCCCCAGTAATTAATTACTAGGATCCAATTTGATGCGGATTTTTTATTTCTTAGCTACTTTCTTCTTACCAGCAACGGTCTTACGCTTACCCTTACGAGTACGTGAGTTCGTTTTAGTTCTTTGGCCACGAACAGG
>CAIYUO010000099.1 GCA_903929425.1 uncultured Bacteroidota bacterium | reverse complement strand
TGAATATTTTAATCATTGGAAGTGGTGGAAGAGAACATGCATTGGCTTGGAAAATGGCACAAAGTCATCAATGTGACCAAATTTTCATTGCTCCAGGCAATCCAGGCACTGCCAATATTGGAACTAATTTAAATATTCAAATAAATGACTTCGCTAGTTTAAAAAATGCTGCCATAGAAAATGCAATTGAAATGATTGTCGTAGGGCCTGAGGACCCTTTGGTAAATGGGATATTTGATTATTTCGCAGCCGATGAACAAACAAAACATATAAATGTAATTGGACCCTCAAAAGAAGCAGCACAATTAGAAGGCAGCAAGGCATTTAGCAAGCATTTTATGCAACGTCATGGAATTCCAACTGCATCCTATGCCGAGTTCACACAATTAAATTATAACGAGGGTGTTGAATATATAAAAAAACATACGCTTCCCATTGTTTTAAAAGCCGATGGCTTAGCGGCTGGAAAAGGCGTTATCATTGCATTTACCCATCAAGAAGCACTTTCAAGTTTTGAAGAAATGATTCAAAACAAGCAATTTGGGGAAGCCAGTTCAAAAGTAGTCATTGAACAATTTTTAGAGGGGATTGAAGTAAGTGTTTTTGCTTTGACAGATGGAATCAACTACCAAATTATTGGTCATGCAAAGGATTATAAGCGAATTGGCGAAGGTGATACTGGTTTAAATACAGGCGGAATGGGCTGTGTAAGCCCTGTCCCATTTATGGATGATACCTTTATGAATAAGGTGGAAACAAGCATTATAAAGCCCACTATTAAAGGACTTCAGTCTGAAAATTTAGTTTACAAAGGCTTTGTATTTTTTGGATTAATGAATTGTGGTGGCGAGCCATATGTTATTGAATATAATTGCCGTTTAGGAGACCCTGAAACCGAGGTAATCCTACCCCGTTTACAAACCGATTTAGTGAGCTTGCTTGCAGCAGCCGATAATGGCACACTTGAGGACGTTAATATTGATTATCAAGAAGCTTGCTTTGCAACCGTGATGGCAGTCAGTGGGGGCTATCCAGGAGATTACAAAAAAGGGTTTGTAATTAGTGGTTTAGCAGCAGCCGAAAATGTAATTGGAACGCTTGTATTTCAAGCTGGCACAGCATTTAAAGGAAACGACATAGTTACAAATGGTGGTCGTGTATTAACCACAACAGCACAAGGAAAACATTTACAAGAGGCCGTTATCAACGCCCAGAAAGCCCTTTCATGCATTCAATTTGATGGCATGTATTTTAGAAAGGATATAGGATATGAATTTAAGTCATAAGGCTATTTAAAATTTATTCTTATTCATTTATTAAAAAGCTTTGTAGTTCGAGTATTTTAAGTGAATTTTGCTTCATTGAACTTGAACTATAAAAACCTGGAACTATAATGGGATTATTTAACTTTTTTACCCAAGAAATCGCAATGGATTTGGGTACCGCCAATACGCTGATTATTCACAATGACGAAGTAGTTGTAAATGAACCATCAATTATTGCTTTAAATAGGAATAATATGAAGGAGGTTTTAGGGGTTGGGAAAAAGGCATTGTTAATGCATGAGAAAACACATGAAAGCATAAAAACAGTTCGTCCATTAAAAGACGGCGTTATTGCCGACTTTAATGCTGCTGAATTAATGATTCGTGAGTTGATGAAAATGATTTATCCAAAAAAACCATTGTTTCCTCCAAGCTGGAGAATGGTAATTTGTATTCCTTCTTCCATTACTGAAGTTGAAAAAAGAGCTGTGCGTGATAGTGCTGAACAAGCTGGTGCAAAGGAAGTTTATATGATTCATGAACCTATGGCTGTAGCATTAGGTATTGGTATTGATGTTGAAGAGCCTGTTGGAAATATGATTATTGATATTGGAGGTGGTACAACAGGTATTACCGTAATTGCATTAGCTGGAATTGTATGTGATCAAAGTATTAGAATTGCTGGTGATGAATTCACAGCAGATATTATGGAAGCTTTAAGACGTTATCATAGTTTATTAATTGGTGAGCGTACTGCTGAACAAATTAAAATTCACGTAGGTGCTGCTATTAAGGATTTAGATAATCCGCCAGATGATATGCCAGTAAATGGTAGAGACTTAGTAACAGGTATCCCAAAGCAAATCATGGTTTCCTACCAAGAGGTAGCTGAAGCATTAGATAAAAGTATTTTCAAAATAGAAGAAGCCATTTTAAAGGCACTTGAAACAACACCACCTGAATTAGCAGCGGATATTTATCGTCGTGGCTTGTACATTACTGGAGGTGGATCATTATTGCGTGGTCTTGATAAAAGATTAAGTGCGAAAATTAAACTACCCGTTCATGTAGCTGAAGATCCATTAAAAAGTGTTGTGCGTGGTACAGGTATTGCGTTGAAAAATTATCAGCGTTTCCCTTTCATCATGAGATAATAAAAGCAACTACGATTGAAGAACATTATTGGATTCATAAGACATAATTTTACTTTTGTCCTTTTTTTGATACTACAAATTGTGTCATTGGTGATGTTGTCTTCATACAGTAAAACACATGAAACTTTTTTTGGTGGATGGACCAATCAAATTGCTGGCAACATAAATAGCCATTATAATAATTGGGTTTACTTTTTTAATTTAAAAGAAACAAATGCAAAATTAGTAGCTGAAAATGTTGCATTACGCAATCAATTGGCACAAGACTTTGTAGCTATAGATTCCTCCGTTAAAGAAGGAACAGTTGTTTTAAGAAAAGACAGTTTAGAAAAAATTAGGAAATTTTATTACTACCCTGCCAAAGTTGTTGGAAATACATTTACACTCCAAAAAAACTATGTATGGGTGGAAAGGGGCTCCAAACAGGGTATTTCAAAGGATATGGCCGCAATCAGTCCTGATGGGAGTATTGTTGGAGTGGTGGTTGAAGTAAATGATAATTATAGTAAAATAATGAGTCTTTTGCATCGCAACAGTAAGGTGAGTGCGATGTTAAAACGAGATAAAGTGGCAGGTAGTATTGAATGGGATGGCGTGGATCCAAATGTTTTAGTATTAAAAAATATTTCAAAAAGTGCAGCACCAAAAGTTGGTGATACTGTTTTAACCAGTCCTTACTCTTCTAACTTCCCAACACAGTTGATGATTGGAAAAGTAATTAGTATCATCAAGGATCCTGCAAGTAATTTCTTAACCTTGAATGTAAAGGCAAGTACTAATTTTTTCAATTTAGAATACTTGTACATTATAGAGAATAAACGAATGTTGGAACAAAAACAATTAGAAAAACCTGAGGCAAACAATGAATAATATTTTAAAAAATAGCATTCGTTTTGTTTTGTTTTTGATGATACAAATTATCATCTTAAACGAAGTGCCTCCTTTACACAGGTTCATCACTCCGTATGTTTACTTTTTGTTTATACTATGGCTTCCGTTTGGAACCAATCGAATTACACTAACTATTTTAGGATTTTTATTGGGATACTGCTTGGATATATTCACCAATACGCCAGGTTTACATGCCGCTGCTGCATGCTTAATTGGATATTTAAGACCTACCTTGCTTAATGTTTTATTAGCACAGGAAACTTCAGAAGAAATCAATAAGGAACCAAGTGTGGGCACCATGGGATGGGGACCCTATATTGTTTATACTTTTTTTATCACATTCATCCATCACTTTTACTTAGTGCTTTTGGAATGGCTTCAATTTGGTAGTTTTGGATACTTCATTGGCAAAGTAACAGCAACCACTTTAATAAGTGTATTACTTATAGTTTTAGTTGAACTCATTATGAATAGACGCAAGCAAAACAGATCATAATGGCATTGTATAATTCAAACCGCGGTGGCATCATTCAAATAATTATTGGATTTGTATTTGTCATTATCATTGGGCAGCTAATTAGTTTACAAATTTTTTCTAACAAATACAAATTAGCAGCTGACAACAATGCTATTTTCAGAAAAATTATTTACCCCGACCGAGGCATTATTTATGATCGACGAAAACATGCATTGCTTGAAAATACGATTAGTTATGATTTAGTCGTTATTCCGAATGAAGCAAAAGGTGTAGATACCGCTGCCTTGTGTAACATATTAAATATTAACAGCGAAGAATATAACAAAAGAATGATTGATGTAATCATCAAAAATTCAAGGGTTAAAACAGGTATTTTTGAACCCTTTCTTTCTCCTGAATTATATGCACAATTAAATGAAAATTTATACCGATTCCCAGGCTTTTCCTTAACGGAAAGATCTATTCGTTCCTACCCCTATAATACAGCCGAACACGTACTTGGATATGTGGCTGAAGTTGACGTAAATTTTTTAAATAAACATGATGAAGAAGGTTACGAAATGGGTGACTATGCAGGTATGACTGGATTAGAAAAGCAATATGAAAATGTATTAATGGGGCAACGTGGTGTGAAGCGTTTTTTAAGAGACAATAAAGGAAAAATACAAGGCAGTTTTGAAAAAGGTCAATTTGATACCTTGGCAGTAGCAGGTCGTAACTTATATACGAGCGTGGATGTTGAAGTGCAACAGTTAGCCGAAAAATTATTACAACATAAAATTGGAAGCGCCGTTGTTATTAATTCAAAAACAGGAGGCGTTATTGCAATGGCTTCCAGCCCCGGTTACAATCCAAATTTACTTACGGGTAATCAACGACGAAAAACAATTGGAATTTTATTAACGGACACAGCCCGTCCAATATATAATAGAGCTATAAAGGGTCAGTATCCACCAGGGTCCACCTTCAAACCAATGGGTGCCATTATTGCATTAGATGAAGGACTCATTGAACCAAGTTATGGATATAATTGTAGAGGTGCTTATTTTGCTTGTGGCGATCCACGAAAATGTACCCATAACAATGCTGGCCATGCTGCAAATTTGCAAATTGCTTTAGCAAATTCATGTAACTCTTACTTTTTACAAGTATTTAGAATGGCGGTGGATAATCCTAAATATCACAATGCCAAAAAAGGGTATTTGAAATGGAAGGAATATATGAACAGTTTTGGATTTGGCAGAAAATTAGGTATTGATTTACCAAGTGAAAACAAAGCAAATATACCTGACACAGCAGCCTATAATAAAGATTTTGGGAATGCTAAATATTGGAATAGTTGCTATATGTTAACCTTAGGTATTGGTCAGGATAGAATGACCGCTACCCCATTACAATTGGCCAATACCATGGCTTTGATTGCCAATGAAGGATTTTACTATACGCCTCATTTTGTAGATAGCATTGAAGACGAAGAGTTAGATGATAAAGAGATTTTATCGAAATTTAGAAAAAAACAAGAGGTAACGAAAATATCTGGCGATATATTTAAAGTGATTAAAGAAGGGATGCATGATGTAACCGTATATGGTACAGCAGCAGGCATAAAAGTTCCTGGTCATGAATATTGTGCAAAAACAGGAACGGCACAAAATCCTCATGGTAAAAATCACTCCATTTTTGTTTGTTTTGCGCCTAAGGATAATCCAAGAGTAGCCGTAGCGGTGGTGGTAGAAAATGCTGGATATGGTGCTACTTGGGCAGGCCCTATAAGTAGTTTATTAATGGAAAAATATTTAAACGATACATTAACGGTTGAAAGCAAAAGAAAATCTGATGAATTAGCAACTGTCGATCTTATGCCACAATCCATTAAAGACTGGTATATCAAAAACAATAAAACAGATTTTTTAGCACCTATTGAATATAACAATGACGAATTAAGTGATATTTGGGATATGGAAATGGTTTCAGAAAATAACCCCATGACAAAAAAATTAGTGGACACGATTCAAAAAACTACAGATACAAATTCAAAAAAAACAAACCCGCTTCCTATACCCATAAAAAGTAAATTAAATAGGGACACGGGTGCATTACTCAACAACAAGAAAAAAAAGATACCAATTAATAAAAATGTCAACCGTATCTAATCAAAATAGTTTTTCAAAAGGAACTGACTTGGCAGTTATTATATTGTATTTTGCCATGGTGACCATTGGCATTATGTGCATTTTTATGGTTGAATTCAATCCCACTAATAGTTTAAGCAGTTCATTAGTTGCAGGTAAAAATAGCTATAGCAAACAAATATATTTCGCCCTATTTTGTGGCATTGTGGGTGTGTTTATTCTTTTAATGGATAGTAAATTTTTTACAGCATTAGCAAATATTTCATACGTTGTAGGCATTTTATTAATGATTGCCACATTTTTTTTAGGGAAAAATGTAAATGGTTCAAAAAGCTGGATCCCCATTGCCGGAGGATTTAACTTACAACCTGCTGAGTTATGTAAAATATTTACAGCCTTATTTTTAGCTAAATATATTTCAAAACCTGAAACAGACTTTACTAAATTAAAATCACATTTATTGGCAGCAGGTATGATTGCACTACCTGCATTATTATCTATCATGCAACATGAAATGGGCTTGGCATTAGTGTATAGTGCATTTCTTTTTGCCATGTACCGGGAAGGCTTGCCTCCCATTATTTTAATCGTTGCACTCTCCTTTGCGATACTTGTCATAGCAACACTATTGCTAGATCCAATAATACTTGCCATTATACTTACTACCATAGCGGCTATATTTATTAGTAGTATGCTTAAAAAATTTAAAAAAAACAAGAATGCCATATTAGTAGTATTGAGCATTTGGGCCATTTCGTTTGGTACCATTCGATATGCTGTTCCTTATATATTTAACAATGTGTTTGAATGTTATCAAAGTACTCGAATTTATAGTATGATTGGAAAAGAGTATGATTGTAGCCAAAATAATAAATCAGTTTCGGTTTCCGGTAAAAAGAATGGCAAAAAACCTGATGATTATAATGTGAAACAAAGTAAAATCGCCATTGGCTCAGGGGGATTTTTAGGTAGAGGTTTTTTAAAAGGAACACAAACCAGAGGAAAATATGTTCCTGAACAAAACACAGATTTTATTTTCACCTCACTTGGTGAAGCTTTCGGTTTTGTTGGAACGGCCACTTTTATGGGATTATATTTGTTTTTCTTATTTAGAATCATAAGAATTGCTGAAAGACAAAGAAGTACTTTTTCAAGAGTTTATGCTTATAGTGTTGTTGGCATATTCTTTTTTCATATTGCGGTGAATATAAGTATGACCATTGGACTTTTCCCTGTAGTTGGCATTCCACTTCCTTTAATAAGTTATGGCGGCTCCTCCTTATTAACTTTTACAGTACTAATTTTTATACTATTACGATTAGATGCTGATAGGCAAATGGTTTTGCGATAAAATAATAATATGAGAATTTATCCATTATCAGAAGGCAGTTTTACGATTGATCAGACTAAGGAGTTTGTCCCTTTTAACACTTCCATGGAGGATTTACAAAGTAGGCCAAAAGGAAGTTTGCTAGTTGAAATTCAGCCTTTTGTTGTAGTTACCGACAATGATATTATTTTATTTGATACAGGCTTGGGATATTTCAATAATAGTGGTCAACTTCAACTGCATGAAAATTTAATGAATATTGGTATTGATCCATCGAGTGTAACCAAAGTATTCATGAGCCATTTACATAAGGATCATGCTGGGGGATTAAGTTATATTCATCCAACATATAATGAACGGTTCGTGAGTTTCCCGTATGCCAAATATTATATTCAAAAAAGAGAATTCGACTTGGCAATGAGTGGACAAACTAGCTCTTATTTGGCGGAACAAGTAAGTATATTAGCGCAATTTAGTGGTGTGGTATGGTTAACACAAGACGAGGGTATAATTGATGACTTAATACATTATAAATTAACTGCTGGACATAGTTTATACCATCAAGTTGCTTGGATGAAGGAAAATGATATAACCTTTTTTTATGGTGGTGATGAGGCACCACAACTACAACAAATGAAATCGAAGTTCGTTGCTAAATATGACCTAGATGGAAAAAAAGCTATGGAATGGAGACAATTATGGTGGGAGGAAGGAAAAATCAATGAATGGACCTTTGCATTTTATCATGATATTACCTTTCCTACCTATAAGCATAGTGCATTATTATAAAACAAACATTCATTAGGAATCAACGGTGACGGGGCTTTCAAGCATCTATAAAAAAATTATAGTACCTTTAAGCTATCATCATGCAAAGTTCAATCAATAATTATTCCGGACAATTTAGACGTAATGTATCGGACAAATACATAATTTATAATAGTTTATTTGCTGCATTGCCATACTCAGGTATTGCAAATGTTGGCGCCTTACTTCCTATCATGCTTCAAACATGTGAAGAGGGTTTTGCTAAAGAAAAATCGCCAGTTGAAATAATTGATTACTTTTTTAATCGTCAAACCGAAGTTAGTACTGAAGCGGAAAAAATTGATCATTTGTTTAAGTATGTTCAATACATGGAAAGGCAAGTGGTTCTTTTTGATGCCATTGAAGACGCAGCTTTTACAACGGTTAATGATATGGAAGGTGCGGGAAGTATTAAATCACTAATTAGGGAAGCTTCCTTTACCGGTAAAAAGCAAGCTTTAAAAAATAAGTTGAAAAATTTTAAAGTTAGAATTGTATTAACAGCTCACCCTACTCAATTTTATCCGTCCAATGTATTAGGTATCATTCATGATATGGGAGAGGCGATTGCTAAAAACGATTACAATACCATTAATCATTATATACAACAACTAGGTTTAACCCCATTTTTCAATAAAAAACAACCATCGCCAACTGACGAAGCGTTGAATTTAATGTGGTATTTAGAAAATATTTTTTACAATGCTATTGGCAATATTTATAACACCATTGTGAGTGAGGTTTTTGATAACGATTTTGAAAGCGATAACCCTTTTATTGAGCTAGGATTTTGGCCAGGTGGTGACCGAGATGGTAATCCATTTGTAAATGCCGCTACTACTATCAAAGTAGCACAAGCATTGAGAAGCAGCATCATTGTTTGCTATTATAGGGATGTAAGAAAGTTAAAAAGAAAATTAACTTTTTCCGGCATTGATACTTTACTTAGTTCTTTGGAAGCTAGCTTATATGAAAATGTTTTTAGACCTGATCAAAGTAAACCCATTTCAGTAGCAGAAATTATAGATTGTTTAACTACCATTAGAAAAAAAATAATTGACGAGTACCATTCTTTATATTTAAATAAATTAGAAAGCTTTTTAAATAAAGTTCGCATTTTTGGAACTCATTTTGCAACACTTGATATCCGTCAGGATAGTCGCATACATCGTCAGGTTTTATTGGATGTTAACAATGCGGTTACAAAAAAAAATGGTACAGGTTTCTTACCTGAAAATTATTTACAACTTTCGTCACATGACCAAATCGCATCATTAAATCAAATAAAGGATATCATAGATCCTACAATTTTATCAGAAACAATAACGATTGATACCATAGAAAGCATTTATGCAATTTCAAAGGTGCAAGCAATAAATGGCATAGCCGGCTGTCACCGATATGTGATAAGCAATTGTCAGTCTGAAGTCAATGTAATGGAGTTGTATGCTTTGTTTAGATTATGTGGGTGGGATGAACATTTATCAAACATTGATATCGTTCCTTTATTTGAAACAATTGACGATTTAGCTACATCTGAAAATATCATGCAATATTTGTATGAGCATCCATTATATGCCTCGCATTTAAGTAAAAGAAAAATGCAACAAACCATTATGCTGGGTTTTAGCGATGGTACAAAGGATGGCGGTTATTTACAAGCAAACTGGAGTATATACAAATCAAAAGAAGTCCTTACTAAAGTTTCAAGGAAAAATAATATAGTAGTTAAATTTTTTGATGGTCGTGGAGGACCACCAAGTAGAGGTGGGGGGAAAACACATCAGTTTTATGCATCCATGGGTAACCAAGTTGAAAATGAGGAAATTCAATTAACCATACAAGGACAAACCATTACTTCCAATTTTGGAACTATTAATTCATCACAATATAATCTTGAACAATTATTAAGTGCCGGCGTGAGCCATGAATTATTTTCCGATACTAAATTGCAATTATCACAACAAGATCGTGTTTTAATGGAGGACTTAGGGAACATTAGTTACCAATCCTACCAACAATTAAAGGAACATAAATTATTCTTACCCTATTTGCAAAAATTTAGTCCTTTAAACTATTATAGCAAAAGTAACATCGCTAGCCGACCTGCTAAACGTGGCGCAGGCAATGAATTGAAATTTGAGGATTTACGTGCGATACCATTTGTTGGAAGTTGGAGTCAATTAAAACAAAATGTACCTGGCTTTTATGGTGTAGGTACTGCCTTACAAGTGCTCAAAGAAAAAGGTCAATGGAAGGAAGTACAATCCTTATTTAATAACATAGGCTTTTTTAAAACACTTATTGACAATAGTATGATGAGCATGGTAAAATCAAGTTTTGCCATCACCAAGTACATTGACAAGGATCCGGAATACACTGAAATATGGAATCTTATTAAGGAAGAATTCAAATTAACAACACAACTATATCTTGAATTAAGCAACACGAAAAGTTTAATGGAAAACGATACCGTTGCTAAACATTCCATTTTATTAAGAGACCGTATTGTTTTGCCATTATTGACGATACAACAATATGCTTTGTGCAGAGTACAAGAGCCATCCATTGATGCTGATTTAAAAGCAGCCTATGAAAAGCTTTTAACTAGAACTATGTTTGGTGTAATTAATGCAGCGCGTAATTCGGTATAGTGCCCTAAATTTATTGCTTTACGTTTAAATTAAGTATGTAAATCTAAACAGGTGCTTTAGTGTCCTTCCACTTCCATAAATGTAGACAAGCATATGTTTTGTAAGGCTCCCAATTTTTTGATTTAGCCATCATTTTGACCTGTAATTCCTTTTTGGTTTCATATTTAATTTTATACAGTTTAATCATGGCTTGCTGTATTCCTAAATCATCGACAGCAAACACGTTTTCATGTCCTAGGCTAAACATTAAAAGCATTTCAACCGTCCATCGACCAACCCCTTTTATTTGAGTGAGTAATTCAATTACTTCATCAGGTTGCATTTTATATAATTGCTTATCAGTGATTTTATGTTCTAAAAAAAACTGTGCTACATTTTGTACATAGGCAACTTTGGAATTACTTAATCCAATACCTCTCAAAAAGGTTGAATCAGTCGCAAGCACTTGTTCGCAAGTAGGCTCTTTCCCATTGTACAAATCCAAAAAACGATCGAATATAATTTTAGCTACTTTAGTACTTAATTGTTGGCTTATAATACTGGCTATTAATCGAATGGCGGTGTTTTTTCGTCGCTTCAATTCATGGGTATCTTCCAACAATAAGTCGGCTAACTTAAGGTCCTTTTTTAAATGTGTTTTATAGCTCATGGCACAAATTAGGGAGTTTTATTTATTTATCTTAACTTTTGATACTATTCAATATCAACATAAACTATGAATCAATAAACCTTTAACTATGAAGAAATTTATATTTATTATTACCCTTTTTGTCGCCTATAATGTAAGTGCGCAAAACCAAGACACTAAATCCATAAAAGCTATTTTAGATAACCAAATATCGGCCTGGAATAAAGGAAATTTAGACGCCTTTATGGTAGGTTATTTAAATAGTGATAGTCTTGTTTTTATAGGAAAATCAGGTCCCACTTATGGCTATAATAATACCCTATTAAACTACAAAAAAAACTACCCCGACACAAGTCAAATGGGGAAATTACGATTTGATATAGTAAGTCTGAAACCCTTAAATACAAACCATTATTTTGTAATTGGCAAATGGCATTTAACCAGATCGGTAGGTAATTTAAATGGAGTATTCACATTAGTTTTTAGGAAAACGAAAGAAGGTTGGAAAATTATTGCCGATCATAGTAGCTAAATAATAATTAATAGCCAACTATTAATCTAAGCTTTGTTTATTATTTGCTGCGGCTTTTAAAAGTCTATCAAACTGTGCTGGCGTAAGGTCATTATAAAAATAATAAACAGGATCAACTTTTATGCCTTTCTTGATGACTTCATAATGACAATGAGGTCCTGTGCTTTTTCCTGTGCTTCCTATATAGCCTATCACTTGTCCTCTTTTAATGGACTGTCCTTTTCGAGCAATTATTTTATACATATGACCATATAGGGTTTGATAGCCATATCCATGATTAATCACAACTTTGTTTCCATAACCATCAGCACTAAATCCAGCAATTTGAATGGTACCATCCGCAGTTGCATAAATAGGTGTTCCAGCTGGAGCTGTAAAATCAAGCCCCTGATGCATTCTGATATCTTTATAAATCGGGTCAATTCTGTAACCAAAACTACCGCCAATTCGATTTAATTTTTTATTGGACACTGGCTGAATGGAAGGAATGGCTTTTAGCAATAACTCCTTATTTTTCACCATTTGATCGATTTCCAAATACGATTTTTCTTGGTATCCAGTCCTAAGTATTAAGTTATTAAGCTGTTCCACCATACGATTAGTTAACTCAGTACTAGACAGGTTTTGAATTACCCTAACTTCTTTTTTATTAGCCATTTCCTTTAATCTTGCACTATCCGGAATGGGGTCAGCTTCAAAAATTGATCTATACACTTCATTGTCCCTATTTTCCAACTCTGCCATTTGGAGTTCCAATTGTTTTACCCTGTCTTGCAAAACACTATAATTTTCCCGGTAGGATTGATTTTGTTGACGTAATAACTTTTCCTTAGGTGAATCAATATATTGAAAAATGAGAATTACAATTATAAACCCAGTTGTAATAGATGCTGCAACAAATCCAAATAATTGCAATAATCTAACCCTCAAAGGCACTTCGATTTTCTGAAATCGCAGGGTATTTGTATTAAAGAAGTATTTAATTTTCTTCATTTGAAAAGCGGCTCTAGTTTCTTACCTTTGTTCTCTTTAAAAACCTTACAAATATAGCTTTTAAGAAGAACAAAGCCTAAAATATAGTCACATGATGAAGAGTTCAGAAATTAGACAACAGTTTTTAGATTTTTTTGCATCTAAAGGACACGCCATTGTTCCATCGGCGCCCATTGTTGTAAAAAATGACCCTACCCTTTTATTCACCAATGCGGGAATGAATCAATTTAAAGATTATTTTTTAGGTAATCAATCACCAGCACATAATCGAATAGCTGATACCCAAAAATGTTTAAGGGTAAGCGGCAAGCATAATGATTTGGAGGAAGTGGGTGTCGATACTTATCATCATACTATGTTTGAAATGTTGGGTAATTGGAGTTTTGGAAATTATTTTAAAGCCGATGCAATTGCTTGGTCTTGGGAGCTATTAACTAAAGTTTATAAGCTAGATCCTGCGCGATTATATGTTTCTGTTTTTGAAGGAGATCCTGCAGAAAATTTACCACCATCAAGCGTTGCTTTAGAAGAATGGAGAAAATGGGTGCCAGATGAAAAAATAATTTTTGGGAATAAAAAAGACAATTTCTGGGAGATGGGTGACACCGGACCCTGTGGTCCTTGTAGTGAGATACATGTAGATATGAGATCGGATGAAGAAATTGCAAAAATTCCAGGAAGAGATCTAGTCAATAAAGATCACCCACAAGTAATTGAAATTTGGAATAATGTATTTATCCAATACAATCGGAAAAAAGATGGTAGTCTAGAAGCCTTGCCCAATAAGCATGTTGATACAGGAATGGGATTTGAAAGACTGGTACGCGTGATACAAGGTAAAAAAAGTAATTACGATACCGATGTATTTACAGGTACGATTGACTTAGTGGCGAATATTACAGGCAAAACATATGATTTTAGCGACACAAAAGAAGCGGTAGCCTTTAGGGTTATTGCCGATCATATTCGTGCGATTGCTTTTACGATTGCTGATGGACAATTACCAGCCAATACGGGTGCGGGTTATGTGATAAGAAGAATTTTAAGAAGAGCTGTGAGATACTATTATTCTTACTTGGATTACAAACAACCTTTGTTATATCAATTAATGCCTTTGTTAGCAAAACAATTTGAAAATGTTTTCCCTGAATTAAACGGTCAACTAGAATTTGTAGCTAAAGTGGTAAAAGAGGAAGAAGAAGGATTTTTAAGAACCTTAGAAAAAGGATTAAAAAGAATTGACGACATCACAAGCACACACGCAAAAGGACAAACCATAGAAGGCAAGTTGGTATTTGAATTATTTGACACTTTCGGTTTCCCAGTTGACTTAACAAGATTAATTGCAAGTGAACATGAATTAAAGGTGGACGAAGATGGTTTTGAAAAAGAAATGCAGCAACAAAAGGACAGAAGTCGTGCGGCAACAGCCATTGATACCGGCGATTGGATTCAAGTTGGCGAGGATATTGAAACTAAATTCACAGGTTACACGGATACCTTTGCTGATACGAACATTATTAAATATAGAAATGTAAAAGCAAAAGGTAAAGAAGCTTTTCAGTGGGTTTTAAAAACTACTCCATTTTATGCAGAAAGTGGCGGTCAGGTAGGAGATAAAGGAATTTTTGAATTTGAAGATGGTAATAAAGTTGAAGTAACTGATACTAAAAAAGAAAATAATTTATTCATCCACTTCACAGATAGCTTACCAAAAAATATTGGCCAAAAAGTAAAAGTAACAGTGGACGCTGCTCAAAGAAAAAATACAACCAATCACCACTCTGCTACACACTTGTTACATGCTGCATTACGAAGCATATTGGGAAAACATGTTGCACAAAAAGGCAGTTTAGTAAACGCTGAACAATTGCGTTTTGACTTTTCACATTTTGCAAAGATGACCGATGCTGAAATGACATCTGTCGAAAAAATGGTGAATGAAAAAATCAAAGAAAACGTTCCTGTTGTCATCAATGAAATGAGCAAGGAGGAAGCTATTGCATCAGGTGCGATGGCATTATTTGGAGAAAAATATGGTGATAAAGTTCGCGTAGTAATAATGGATCCAGCTTATTCAATTGAGTTATGTGGTGGTACCCATGTTGGCCATACAGGTGAAATTGGACATTTTGTATTAAAAGCTGAATCGTCTGTAGCTGCAGGCGTTCGAAGAATTGAGGCAGTTGTTGGAGAAGCTGCAAATACATACTTAACTGAAGTAAAAGAAAAATTACACAAACAAATTGTGCAATTAACAGAAGCATGTGCAATCATTGCGGCAAAGTTAAATAGCCAATTCACAGCCCCAGAATGGAATGAAAATACTTCCATTGATGTATTGAACGATACCATTTCGGATTTACAAGGAATGCAGAAAGAATTGAATAAAAAATTAGAAAGTCAGGAAGCACTGCTTGTCAATAGTTTAGTGGATGAATACACAAATAAATTCATTGATAAAAATGGAATCGCTTTTTTAGGTACAAAAGTCAACTTGAATAGCGCCGACAACTTAAAAAAATTAGCCCAATTATTGAGTGCTACTCAAAATAGATCAGTCATTATTTTAGTAAATGAAATTGAAACCAAAGCTGCAGTAGTTTTAGCAATAAGCGAAAATTTAGTGCAAGAAAAAGGATGGCAAGCTCCTCAGATAATTAAGGAAAAAATTGCACCATTTATCAAAGGCGGCGGAGGTGGCCAAAAAACATTAGCAGCTGCTGGTGGCCAAGATGCTACCCAGTTAGACAAAGTAATTGATGCTGTTGCTGCTATGTTATAAACTAAATGTAAAGCTTGAATGATCATGTTTTATATAAGATTGATTTTTATTGTATAAACACATTTAACAAAATTTACCACATTAAATAATTGAAATTCAAGGCCTTAGCTAATCATAGTTAAGGCCTTTAAATTTTCATTAATTTAAAAATATTTAACGTTTCCGAATTGTTTCGTAGTTCTAAAAATTCCTTACTTTTGAGTTACCAATAATTAATACTAAAACAAGTGTTTATGAAAAAAATGATTTTTAGCGTTGCATTAATAGCATTATTAAATGTAGCTGTGAATGCACAGGATGTAGTAATTATTAAAAAAGGGGGAAAGGACACATCCGATAAACCTTTAATAATAGTTGATGGTGTTGTTAGTAATAATGCGGACATGAATGAAATGTCACCAACTAATATTCAATCCATTAATGTGCTAAAAGGCAACATGGCCACTAATAAGTATGGTGAGCAAGGAAGTAAAGGTGTGATTGAAATTACTTCTAAGAAAAAAGGGAGTGGAGTTACTATTACCGCAAACCATGTGATTGTTGATACCAACGTGGATGGGAAAAAAGATACTGCCATTAATAAAAAAGTGAATCTTTCTATAGTAATAGATGGTGATAAAATTACCATTAATGGGAAACCAGCTGACAAAAATGATCCAAGATTAAAAATGATGAGTAGATCATCTATTGGCAAAGATGGAAAAAGAAAAAAAGTAACTATTGAAGATATTACCAATGAGGAACGACCTGAAATAGCAGAACAACCTGAAATGGAGGAAGGAAGCGATGACGTAATGGATTTAATGGCACCTCCCCCACCACCTCCAACAAATGCAGCATACTTAGGCGTAATGAGTGAACAAAATGAAAAGGGTGCAAAAATTAATATGGTAAGTGAAGATAGTCCAGCAGAAAAAGCAGGCTTAAAAACAAATGATATTATAAAGAAAGTAAACGATAAAAATGTGGATGGTCCAAAATCATTATATGAAGTAGTTGGAACAATGAAACCGAATGATAAAATTAACATTACCTATTTAAGAGAAGGGAAGGAATTAACAACAAATGCAACACTTGCCAAAAATAAAGCAGCAAATGCACCACGTAGTTTTTCATTCTCTTCACCAAATGGCCAAATGCCAAATAATTTAAGACGAGGATTCAGCATACGTCCTGATCAAAACTTTGGTTTTGAAATGCCAGAATTAAAGGAATTGGATGGATTAATGAACAGAAATACTAGTAAAATAAAATTAGGTATATCAGTGGAAGACATAGAATCAGCTGAGGGTGTTAAAGTTAAAAGTGTGACTGTTGGATCACCAGCTGAAAAAGCAGGCTTAAAAACAAATGATTTGATCATCCAATTTGATGAAAATAAAGTTTCAGATGTAAATGATTTAAAATGGAATTACTTACAAGAGGGGCAAGTTCTAAAATTCACCATACTACGAAATGGAGAAAAAAAGAAAATAGAAGTTAAAATCCCCAAGAAATTAAAATCTGCTGATTTATAAAAGTAAAGCACTGAATTATAGTAATTTTCATAAGGTTTAAACCAAAAACTATATAGTTAAAATGCCCTCAAATTATCATTGAGGGCATTTTTGTACCATTTTTAAAGCACGCACAAATGAGGCTTTTCATGTATTTTTGCAATATGGCGCATATGGAAAAATACGAAGCAGTTATTGGCTTAGAAATACATGCACAATTATCAACAGAGAGCAAGTTGTTTTGCGGCGATGCAATAAGTTTTGGTGCAGCTCCTAATACACATGTTAGTCCAATTACTTTGGGGCATCCAGGCACTTTACCTAAAACAAATACAAAAGCAGTTGAATATGCTATAAAAATGGGATTAGCTTGTAATTGTGCCATAGCTGAAAATAATTATTTTGCGCGTAAAAATTACTTTTATCCTGACTTGCCAAAAGGATATCAAATTTCACAACATACTACACCTATTTGTATTGGAGGAAATGTAATTATAAAAACCGAAGAAGGTGAAAAATCAATACAATTAAACAGAATACATTTAGAGGAAGATGCAGGAAAAAGCATTCATGATATATCACCAACAAATACATTAATTGATTTAAATCGTGCAGGTACCCCATTAATTGAAATTGTCACCGAACCCTGTATTCACTCCGCACAAGATGCATTTTTATATGTCACTGAGGTACGAAAATTAGTAAGGTGGTTGGGCGTCTGTGATGCCAATATGGAAGAAGGCAGCTTAAGGTGTGATGCCAATATTTCAGTTAGACTAAAAGGGGAAAAAACATTAGGTACTAAAGTAGAAGTGAAAAATTTAAATTCTATTCGTAATATTAAAAAAGCCATAGAATTTGAAATCGAACGATTAATACACCTTAAAGAAACAGGTGGCACCATCATTCAACAAACAAGGAGTTTTGATGCCAATAATGATACCACATTTTCGATTAGAGATAAAGAGGATGCGAATGATTATAGGTACTTCCCTGATCCAGATTTAGCTCCTTTTCACTTATCAAAAGAATATATTAAGGGTATTCAACAAAATTTACCATTATTGCCCTCCGTTATTAAAAAGGAATGGAAGATAAAGTACGAACTATCAGATTATGATATTGAACAGTTATGTGAAAACAAACAAGAGGCTGAATTTTTTATAGCTTGGTCAAAACAATCAATTCATTACAAATCAATAGCCAATTGGATCATTGGCCCAATCAGGGCCTATTTAAATGAAAGTCAAAATACATATGTATCATTAGAAAAATTAATGCCATATTTAGTTGAACTATTAACATTAGTCGAAGAACAAAAAATAAATTTCTCAGTTGCCTCAAATAAAGTGTTTAAAGCAATTGTTGAAAATCCACAATCTCCGCTGCAATTTGCCGAAGCCAATAATTTGTTACAAACAAATTCATTAGCTGAAATCAATGATTGGATACTAGAAGTGTTAAAAAATAATCCCGAAAAAGTAACAGCATATAAAAAGGGGAAAAAAGGATTGATTGGACTTTTTGTAGGGGAAGTTAAAAAAATAAGTAAAGGCAAAGCCGATCCAAAAGTGGCAACTCAATTACTTGAAAAGGAATTATCAAAATAATAAAATCATTGCGAAATAAAAACACAACAATGCATATAAATAAACTCATCACAGCCCTATTGATTATGGTCCTATCTTCTATTGGCTGTAATAATAAAAATAATGAGCAACGCTATAATATTGCCGGGGTCATTAAAAACGCAGCTAATCAAAAAGTTTTGTTGCAAGAAATACCTTTTGGGAGTAAGCCAGTAGTAACGTTGGATTCAGCTACTTTAGATGAAAAAGGAAATTATAGTTTTGATTTTATTGCAAAAGAAGTGGGTATATACAGAATTGCAAATGAGCAAGAAATGGAAATTATTTTTATAAATGATGAGAAAGATATTCAAATAAACGCTGATGCTAATAGCTATCATTCATATGAAATTAAAGGTTCAAAAACAAGTGAGTCCTTATTAGCATTTTTAAAAAATTATCGTCAAAAAGACTCTTCGATTTTCTCTACGCTTTATAGTTTAGATCTTTTGCAAAAAGAAAAAGCAAAAGATAGTTCCATTTACTTATTACAAAAACAAAGAGTTGAAAAAATTGAAGATATCAATAAATACGTATCACAAACTATTAGTAATAGTGAAAATCCTGCGATGCTTTATTATTTATTAGGTTTGAGTTTAAGATCAATGGAAACAGCCCAAGTATTAGCCCTTGCTAAGCAGGCAGCTGAAAAAACAAAATTTGAACCACTTGTGCAATTCACGAATTCTCTAAATGCTCAGGTTAGTTCAAATATCAAAACAACACCATTAAGCATTGGTCAACCAGCACCTGAAATTGCATTGAATGACCAAAATGGAAAACTATTGACCCTTAGTAGCTTGAAAGGGAAATATGTTTTAATAGATTTTTGGGCAAGCTGGTGTGGACCCTGTCGTGCAGAAAATCCAAATGTAGTTGCAGCATTTGAAAAATTTAAAAAGAAAAATTTTACCGTTTTAGGCGTTTCACTTGATGACCAATTAAGCGATTGGCAAGAAGCCATTAAAATGGATAAACTAAATTGGCAACATATAAGTGACCTTAAAAAATGGGAAAGTATTGTTGTAAACGCATATCAAATTGAAGGAATCCCTTTTAATGTTTTAGTGGATCCTAATGGAAATATTATAGCAAAAGAACTAAGAGGTCAAGCATTACAAGACACCCTAAATAATGTATTAAAATAGCTATAAACTACTTTTGTTTAATAAATGTTTTTATAAGCGCTGGCAATAATATTAAGTTCGTTAAAGTACTTACTACTAATGTTAATGAAGTTAACCATCCAAGTGCTTTGGTTCCTCCAAAATCACTTAAGCAAAAAATCACAAACCCAGCCACTAATACCAAGGATGTATAAATGATACTAATCCCTGTATGTTTGATAGTTTGTACAAGGGTATTATTTACTTGATAATTTAAATGGGGAAGTTCTTGTTTATAATTAATCAAAAAACGAATGGTTACGTCTATGGCGATACCTAGCGCCACACTGAAAACTAAAACAGTAGATGGTTTTAATGAAATACCAACCCAGCCCATCATTCCAGCTGTAATAAGAAGTGGTACAACATTTGGGATGAGGGAACATAATAAAATAGGAAAAGACCTAAATAGAAAAATCATGCATACCGTTATCAATAAAAAGGCCCAAAATATGGATTCTCCTAAACCCTTGATAATAAAATTACTTCCTTCTAAAAAAGT
>CAIYUO010000098.1 GCA_903929425.1 uncultured Bacteroidota bacterium | reverse complement strand
GGAGGTACCGAAGCATTGAACGAACCTTATTTAGATATTTCGATATTTAAACTTTTTAAAAAGCGAATTACCTGGTTGGTAGTGTTGTTTTTTGGAGAAATGCTTACAGCAACTGCCATGGGTTATTTTGAAGGTGAATTAGCAAAAGTTTTGGTATTAGCCACCTTTATTCCTTTAATATTATCTAGTGGTGGAAATACTGGTTCTCAAGCATCTACCCTAATCATACAAGCAATGTCGGTAGGTGAAATTACCATTGATGATTGGTGGAAAATATTAAGAAGGGAAATTTTAAGTGGTTTATTATTAGGTATTGTATTAGGGGTTATTGGGTTTTTCAGAGTGAGCGTTTGGCATATGATTTCTCCAGGTTTTTATGGAACACATTGGATGCTTATTGCCACTACCATTGGATTTACTTTAGTGGGCGTAGTCATTTGGGGAACCATCACAGGCTCTATGCTACCAATAATACTAAAACGTTTAGGGGCTGACCCTGCCGTATCTTCTGCACCATTTGTAGCTACACTTGTTGACGTTACTGCTATCCTTATTTATTTTGGATTAGCCTTTTATTTTTTACAAGGAACACTTTTATAATAACTTAACTAGTTATTTTTCTACAAATATTACCGTCTTAAAGTTTATTTTAACTGCGATTCAAGCAAGGCTTTTACTTTATTATTCCAATCTTCTTTTGTTATACTCAAAACAATCGAATCTCTTCTGGTTCCATCTGGTCTAGGTAAATGACTTCGTAAAATACCTTCCACCGTGCATCCAATTTTTTGCATAGCTGCAATGCTTCTTTTATTATCATTGTCTGCCCTAAACTCAACTCTTTTAAAATTCATTTGTTCAAAAGCAAATTGTAATACTAAATATTTACAATGCTGATTCAACCCAGTACCCCATACTTTTTTACTATACCAGGTATATCCTAATTGTGTCGTTTCAAATGCTAATTGTATATCATAAAATCGAGTACTACCAACATGACAATTAAGCTGTTTATCAAATACCGCAAATGCATAAGCTGTTTTATTATTTCTTGCATACATTGCGGATATTATATATGCTTTTAAATCAGCTTCAGTATTTATAGCAACAAGTGAGTATTTCCAAATTTCAGATTCATTTATTACATATTCTTCCAAAAATGATACATCCGAAATAGTTATAGGTCTTAAAATAACACGTTCATCTTCCAAAACATAGTCTTTTGTGAAATCAAAATGGCTAGGATTTAACATATGGTAACTTATTAATGTTTATTTTTGCTCAAATTATTGAATAATAATCAAATCATAAATTATGTGTGGAATTGTAGGATATATTGGACATAGAGAAGCATACCCAATTGTTTTAAAAGGATTAAAGCGTTTGGAATATCGCGGATATGATAGCACAGGTGTTGCCATTATTCAAGACGGTGATTTGCAAGTACATAAAAAAAAGGGTAAGGTTGCAGAATTAGAAGAAGCAGTGGTAGGAAAAAATATGCACTCCCGTATTTGTATTGGTCATACACGTTGGGCAACACATGGTGAACCATCCGATAGAAATGCACATCCGCATTTATCCAATAATGGACGTTTGGCCATGTTGCATAATGGCATTATTGAGAATTATGCACAAATAAAAAAAGAATTACTAAGCAAGGGTTATACTTTTAAGAGCGATACCGACACTGAAGTATTGTTGAATTTTATTCAAGACATTCAAGACAATAATAAAAGCACCTTAGAAGAAGCTTTACGTATTGCCTTAAAAAGAATTGTAGGCGCTTACTGTATTTTATTGATTGATCAAGACGATCCTGAAACCATTATTGCGGCACGTAAAGGAAGTCCATTGGTAATTGGAATTGGCAAAGGTGAACATTTTTTAGCAAGTGACGCTTCTCCTATTATTGAATACACGAAGGAAGTGGTTTATGTAAATGATTATGAAATTGCCATTGTAAAAGCAGATGAACTTATATTAAAGAATTTAGGTAACGAAAAGCAAACACCGTTTATTCAAAAGTTGGATATGGAATTGGCTGCCATTGAAAAAGGTGGTTATGATCATTTCATGTTAAAAGAAATTTTTGAACAACCTGATACGATTTTTGACTGCTTAAGAGGTCGATTATTGCATGAGCAACATCAAATTGTAATGGCAGGTGTGGACAATCACATTGAAGCATTAACAAATGCATCACGCATCATGATTGTGGCTTGTGGCACTAGTTGGCATGCTGGGTTGGTTGCTGAATATATGATTGAGGAATTATGTCGAATTCCTGTTGAAGTTGAATACGCATCAGAATTTAGATACCGTAATCCAGTGATTCATCCTGGTGATGTGATTATTGCCATTTCACAAAGCGGCGAAACAGCTGACACCCTGGTTGCATTAGAAAGTGCGAAAGAAAAAGGTGCCTTCATATTTGGTGTAGTCAATGCAGTAGGAAGTAGCATTGCACGTTTATCGCATGCAGGTGCCTACACCCATGCGGGACCAGAAATTGGAGTAGCAAGCACCAAAGCATTTACAGGTCAGTTAGCCGTATTGAGTATGATGGCGTTGAAAATGGCAAAAGCAAAAGGTAGCATTAGTGATGAACGATACGAGCACTTAGTAAATGAATTAGCATCGGTACCTGAAAAAGTAAAAGAAATATTAGCAGATACTTCTAAAATTGAAAGTATCGCACAACAGTATAAGGGTGCTAGCGACTTTTTATATTTAGGTCGTGGCTATAATTTCCCAATTGCATTGGAAGGTGCTTTGAAATTAAAAGAAATCACCTACATACATGCCGAAGGCTACCCAGCTGCCGAAATGAAACATGGTCCTATTGCATTGGTTGATGAAAATTTACCAGTAGTTTTTGTAGCCACTAAAGATATGTACTATGAAAAAGTAGTGTCCAATATTCAAGAAATTAAAGCAAGGAAAGGTCAAGTAATTGCGGTTGCAACAGTTGGCGATACTGTTTTACCAACGATGTCCGACAACATTATGTTTGTACCAGATATTGATGAGGTTATTGCCCCATTGTTAAGTGTGATTCCATTGCAATTATTGAGTTATTATGTGGGTATTTATAAAGGTATTGACGTGGACAAACCAAGAAATTTAGCAAAGTCAGTTACGGTGGAATAGATTTTATGGGGTACTATCTAAAATGAATGTAAAAATTCCTACATTTAAGTATGATTACATTTATAAAATCGTTCAAATACATAACACCCTTTGTTATGTATTTACTAAGCTATCTTGCTTTTAATAATACGGGCATTTTGTGTTGGGTCCCCCTTTTGTATGTATTCTTTTTTATTCCCGTTTTAGAATTATTTATCGCACCTGATCCAAAAAACTTAGATGCCATTGAGGAGCAATTGGCAAAGACCAATAAAATGTATGACATTATCATTTGGATGACGGTTCCTTTACAATATTTATTGCTATTTATTTTCTTATCTAGTTTCAAACAAGATTTATCAGGAGTTGATATCGCTGGACGTATTGTTGCTATGGGATTATTATGTGGTGCATTCGGTATCAATGCTGCGCACGAATTAGGACACAGAACAAATGTTTTTGAACAATTTTTAGCAAAACTTTTATTGCTTACTAGTTTATATATGCACTTTTTTATTGAACACAATAAAGGGCATCACAAACATGTTGCAACACCTCATGACCCAAGTACAGCAAAGTATAAACAATCAGTATATGCTTTTTGGATGCAAACTTTTGTAGGCACCTATAAAAGTGCTTGGCATATAGCAATTGATGAAGCAAAGAAAAAAAATAAGTCATTTCCAATGCTAAATAATGAAATGTTTTTATTTCAACTCATTCAAATTGGATTTGTACTTTCCATTCTATATTTGTTTGGCTTATCAATTATGTTATATTTCATAGGCGCTGCACTCATGGGTGCTACCCTACTTGAAACCGTAAATTATATTGAGCATTATGGTCTTACTCGAGAAAAAGGGAATGGTGAATTATATGAACGAGTAAAGCCACATCATAGCTGGAACAGTAATCATGTCATTGGCAGACTCATGCTATTTGAATTAAGTCGCCATAGTGACCATCATTATTTAGCATCTAGGAAATATCAAATTTTAAGAAATATGGAGGAAGCGCCGCAAATGCCAACGGGATACCCTGGCATGATAGTACTATCCTTATTCCCACCCCTATGGTTCCCTATTATGCATAAGCAAATGAAAAAATATGCATTATAGTTTTCCTGAATTTCCCTACTAATCAATAGAATCCTTACATTTACTAAAACAAAGTAAAATGAAAAGGATATTTATTTTTATCACATTGTCGTTAGGTTTATTTGCATGTAATCAACCTAATACAAACAAGGCAGACAACTCTAAATTTGCTGCATTTTTAGAAAATTATTACCAAGATCAACTTAAGTTAAGCCCTTTGTCGGCAACCATGATTGGGGATGATCGCTATGACGATTTATTGCCTAATGATGGGACAGTAGCTTATTTGAAAGAATGGTCTGAATTCAATAAATCTTATATAGATAGTTTAAAAAAATATGATCGTAATAGTTTAAGTGATAATGATCAATTATCCTTCGATAATTTAAAATATCAATTGGAAATTAATTTAGAAGGCGACCAATATCATTTTGAGTATATGCCATTTAATCAGTTTTTTGGTCTTCCTCTTATGCTAGGACAATTGGGCTCTGGCACAGGTGCCCAACCATTTAAAACAGTAAAGAACTATGAAGATTGGTTGAAAAGAGTAACCGCATATTCAGTTTGGGCTGACACTGCCATTGGTAACTTTAGAAAAGGGATGACTGCTGGAATTGTTTTGCCAAAAACATTAGTCACTAAAATGATTCCTCAAATGCAAGGAATGGTGGTGACTGATCCTAAGAAAAGTTTGTTTTATGGACCTGTTGAATTAATGCCAAAAGACTTTTCAGCTGAGGATAAAACAAGGTTGACAAAAGAGTATGAAACTGCAATCATGACAGTGATTGTTCCTACCTATAAAAAATTAGGTGACTTTTTACAAAATGAATATTTACCAAAGGCTACTAGCAATTCAGGATTGGGCACTATGACAGGAGGAGATAAAATGTATGCCTATCAAGTAAAAGTAAATACAACAACGAATAAGACGCCTGAGGAAATTTATCAAACAGGCTTAAATGAGGTTGCAAGAATTAGAAAGGCAATGGATAGTATTAAAAATACTGTTGGATTTAAAGGAGATTTAAAAGCATTTTTTGAATACATGAAAGAAGATAAAAAATTCATGCCTTATCATAATGCAAAGGAAGTAATTGCAGCTTTTGAAGAAATTCATCAAACAATGCAACCGAATTTGAAAAAAATGTTTTTACATGAACCTAAAACACCTTTTGAAATTAGACAAACTGAGGCGTTTAGAGCGGCATCAGCAAGTGCAGAATATAACCAAGGCTCTGCTGATGGAAAAAGACCTGGTATTTTTTATGTACCTATCTTAGACGCTACCCATTTTAATACGACTTCTGGAATGGAATCTTTGTTTTTGCACGAAGCAATTCCAGGCCATCACTACCAAATTTCTTTAACACAAGAAAATACAGCACTACCTAAATTTAGAAGATACGGTGGTCATAACGCTTATGTTGAGGGCTGGGCGCTTTATTGTGAATCACTTGGCAAGGAGTTAGGTTTATATACCGATCCTTACCAATATATGGGTGCATTAGGTGACGAAATACATCGTGCTATTCGATTAGTGGTTGACGTTGCTATACATTCTAAAAATATGAGTCGCGAGGAAGCAATTAAATATATGATGGATAATGAAGCTATTAGCGAACAAGGTGCTACTGCTGAAATTGAAAGATACATGGCAATTCCTGGTCAAGCTTTGAGTTATAAAACAGGCGCTATGAAAATTGCTGCTTTAAGAAAAAAATATGAAGCTGAATTAGGCGCTAAATTTAATTTGGCTGAGTTTCACAACGAGGTGTTGAAGGATGGCTCATTACCTTTAGCCGTTTTTGAAACTAAGATGGATACCTGGGCTTCCAGAAAAAAATAACATACAATTAACCATTTGCACATTTGCTACTATGGAAATTGATGAATTAATAAATTATGCACTCTCTCTGCCTGAAGCAGAGGAGTGCTTTCCTTTTGGTGAAAATAACTTAGTCCTCAAAACAAAAGGAAAAATGTTTTTGACTGTTGATTTAGTTGCCTTCCCAACGACTATGAATTACAAAGCAACCCCAGATGACATCATCGATCAACGTGACCAATATCCAGATGCCATTTTCCCTGGATTTCATATGAATAAAAAGCATTGGAACACTTTACACTTAAATAGAATGGTGCCTTCCAAAATGATTCAACAACTTATACTAACTTCTTATACTTTAGTGAGAAAGTAGCTTAAAAAGCTCCCAAATTTAAAAGGCGTATCTTGCAATTTATTATGAGTACGAATTTTAAAGCACTAGGGTTAATAGAACCCATTTTATTGGCATTATTTGAGGAAGGTTACACCCATCCAACACCGATTCAGGAACAGTCTATACCTATATTATTAGAGGGAAAAGACTTATTAGGCTGCGCCCAAACGGGAACTGGAAAAACAGCTGCATTTACTTTACCTATTATACAATTGCTTTCCGCAAAGCCGGTAGAAAAAAGAAAAAAAATTAAAAGTTTAATTGTAACGCCAACACGTGAATTAGCGATTCAAATTGCGGAGAGTTTTAACGCCTATGGTAGACATACCCAATTAAATTGCACCGTCATATTTGGTGGCGTTGGACAAGGACCGCAAGTCACCGCTTTGAAAAATGGCGTAGATGTGGTGATTGCAACACCAGGTCGTTTATTGGATTTAATGAACCAAGGATTTATAAGCCTTCGTGATGTTGAATTCTTTGTTTTAGATGAGGCCGACAGAATGTTGGACATGGGTTTTGTGCATGATGTTAAAAAATTACTAGCGGTATTGCCTAAAAAAAGACAATCCTTATTTTTCTCTGCAACCATGCCTCCGGAAATTGTCAACTTAGCAAATTCTATTTTACACAACCCTGAGAAAGTAACGGTAACACCTGTTTCTTCCACCGTTGAAATTATTGATCAAGCAGTTTACTTTGTTGATAAAGTAAACAAAAATGCTTTGTTAGTGGAAGTTTTAAAGAATCCAGCAATTAAAACCGCTTTAGTATTTACAAGAACAAAACATGGCGCTGACAAAGTGGTGCAATTATTAACTAAAAACAATATTATTGCCGAAGCGATACATGGTAATAAATCACAAAATGCAAGACAACGTGCATTAAGCAACTTCAAAGAGCAAACCACTAGAGTTTTAGTAGCTACTGATATTGCCGCAAGAGGTATTGACGTAGATGAATTAGCACATGTCATTAATTTTGACATCCCCAATATTCCAGAAACCTATGTGCATCGTATTGGCCGAACAGGTCGTGCAGGTGCCGAAGGAACTGCCCTTAGCTTTTGTGATTATGAAGAAAAAGAATTCTTAGCCGATATTGAAAAATTGATTGGTAAAAAAGTGCCTGTTATTTTTGAGCACCCATTCCCAATGCAACAGTTTCATGCCAATAAAACATCACAAGACGCAGGCTGGGGCAAACCAAGGAATGTCAGGGGGCGAGCACCTCAACAAGAGGGTGGATTTGGTGCCAAAGGTGGACAAAAAAGACGTTTTTCAAGCAGCAAAACAAAGCGAGGTTAGTATCTTTGATACAATCAATAAATTGTATCATGAACAAATTTATCCTCGTATTATTTTTAGGATGTTTTGGTTTAGCTAAAGCCCAAGACACTGCTATAACAAAAGCTGACATCAAAAGCGCTGCTAAACTTTTTGATATACAATTTACCCAGAAAGAAATTGACACTTTATATAGTGATGTAATTGATAATATTGCTAATTATAAAGCAATGCATAGTTTATCGCTACCCAATAGTGTGGGATTAAGTACCTGGCAGTTGGCAACGCCGATTCCTGTAAATCGAAAAAATGCAAATGTCAACTTACCGTTAACTAAAATTGAGCTTCCGAAAAATAAAAATGATTTAGCATTTTATGATATTAGTGAATTGGCCTATTTAATAAAAAATAAAAAAATCACCTCCTTAGCACTTACTCAATTTTTTATCGACAGAATCAAAAAATATGGTGACACTTTGGAATGTGTTATTAGCTTGCAAGAAGAAATAGCATATGCACAAGCAAAAAAAGCGGACGAAGAATTAGCACAAGGAAAATACAGAGGATTATTGCATGGCATCCCCTATGGATTGAAAGACTTATTCGCTGTGAAAGGTACGAAAACTACTTGGGGCGCTGCGCCATATAAAAATCAAATCATTGACGAGGATGCATTTGTATACACCCAATTAAGAAATGCGGGTGCAGTATTGGTTGCAAAATTCACCTTAGGTGCACTGGCAATGGGTGATTATTGGTATGGTGGTCGCACTAAAAATCCTTGGAATTTAAAATATGGATCATCGGGTTCATCTGCAGGATCTACATCAGCAACAGTTGCAGGCCTAGTTCCTTTTGCTATTGGAACAGAAACTTATGGAAGTATTGTATCTCCTTCAACGCAATGCGGTGCAACAGGCTTAAGACCCACATTTGGAAGCATTAGTAGGTCTGGGGCGATGGCATTAAGTTACAGCTTAGACAAAGTTGGACCAATATGCCGAAGTGCAAATGATGCGGCGATTGTATTTAATTATATACACGGAACGGATGGCAAGGATTTATCCGCATTTAATACTCCCTTTAATTACCAACCCATTAAGGATGTAAAAAAATTACGTGTAGCCTACGCTAAAAACTACTTTGATAAAATAAAGGATACCAGCAGAAGTGAATGGAAAGTACTTGCCTCATTAAAAAAAATAGGCGTTGAACTTATCCCAGTTGATTTTCCAGATAGTGGTGTATACAATTTTAATATCATGGATGTAGTCATTGGCGTGGAATGCGGTGCACAATTTGATGAAATGACAAGACTTAACATTGACGATGAATTAACTAGACAAACCAAGTATGATTGGCCAAATCAATTTAGAACTGCAAGATTTGTTCCAGCGATTGAATACATTAACGCGCAAAGACACCGAACTATTTTAATGCAAAAGGTCAATGATGTGATCAAAAAATATGATGTAATTATTTGTCCTTCAAGGGGACCCGCTGGAAATCAAACTGCCATTACTAACTTAACAGGACATCCGGTGGTTTGTATGCCTACCGGTTTTGATAGCAAAAGTGATTTGCCAACCGGCATTACTTTTGTAGGAAATTTATACGACGAGGGCACTATTTTACAAATTGCAAAATTATATCAGGATAACAGTAATTGGAATAAAAAACATCCAACTTTATTTAACTAGTATTTATATGAACGAGATTAAGAAAATTGCACTTGACAAATTAGGATATGGATTTATCAAAGACTTACCCAAAGGCAAGGATGAATACTATTTAAGAAATAAACAAAACCGAAGTGGTATTGCTTATCGACGTTTAACTGCTTTGGAAATTGAAATTTTAGTACGAAACCGAAACACCAGCGATGATTGGGGAAACATTTTAGTGTCCAATGCATTCAATCCTGAATTGGTTAAAAATTGCTCTTTCTTTGGTTTAATACGTATAGGCAATTTGGAAAATAGCTGTCTTAGCTTTAGTGACTTAATTGTACCCATTGGATTATATAATTCAACCATAATTAGTAGTGATTTTGGAAATAATGTATCCGTCCATAACGTGAATTACATGTCACATTATATATTAGGAAATGAAGTAATCATTAATAATGTCAATGAATTAGTAACCACCAATCACTCAAAATTTGGAAATGGTATTATCAAAAAAGGGGAAACTGAATCAGTTAGAATTTGGCTTGAACTTTGCAATGAAAATACAGGTCGAAAAGTATTACCATTCAATGGTATGACTGCAGGTGATGCTTATTTGTGGACTAGGCATAGAGAAGACGCATTATTACAACAAAAATTTATTGAGCTTACGGATAATCAATTTGACAATAAGCTAGGATACTACGGAAAAATTGGAGACCGAACAGTTATTAAAAATTGTAAAATTATTAAGGATGTTTGGATTGGGGAGGATGCGTATTTAAAAGGTGCCAATAAAATAAAAAATGTTACCATCAATTCTCACCCATTAGCTAAATCGCAGGTTGGAGAAGGATGCGAGTTAGTAAACGGTATTGTTGGATATGGTTGTAGAATATTTTATGGCATAAAAGCAGTTCGATTTGTATTATCGGATTACTCTCAACTAAAATATGGGGCTAGATTAATTAATTCCTTTTTAGGACCTAACGCCACCATTTCTTGTTGTGAAGTATTAAACTCCTTAATATTCCCTGCACATGAACAACATCATAATAACAGCTTTTTGTGTGCGGCACTTGTAATGGGTCAAAGTAATATTGCCGCAGGTGCAACCTTAGGATCAAATCACAATAGTCGAGGTGCGGACGGTGAAGTAGTCATGGGAAGAGGATTCTGGCCAGGGCTTTGTGTAAGTATCAAGCATAACTCTGTATTTGCTAGTTTCTCACTGTTAAATAAAGGGGACTATAACTATGAGCTAAATATTCCTATTCCTTTTTCATTGATAAGCAACGACCCCTTGAAAGATGAGCTAGTGATCATGCCGGGCTATTGGTTTTTATATAATTTTTATGCACTGGCTAGAAATGCATGGAAATATGTAGATCGTGATAAACGTAAATTTAAAACCCCCATTTTCGAATACGACTATCTTGCCCCTGATTCTGTAAATGAACTTTTAAATGCAAGGGATATTATTGCAAAAGCAGTAGCCGTTGCACAATTAACAAAAGAAAAGAAATCAATCCCTGCTGACGAATCAAAATTATTAGCACTTGGAAACACTATATTAGCGACAAAATCCAAAAAAGATATTGATAGCTTAGAAGTAATCGTGAATGGATTTGAAAACAGTAAACGCAAAACTAAATTAATCAAGTCATACGATGCTTTCCATATGTTTGAGAAAATTATTTTTATATATGGAATTGAAGCTGCTTTAAGAATCACTGAAAACAAAAAAGGAAATGCGATTGTGTCTACTTTACAACAGGTTAAACTTTCGCCAACCAATTTAACTTGGACAAATATTGGCGGGCAACTTATTCAACAAAAAAATGTAGATAGTTTGCTGAATAAGATTAAAAATAATACCATAAAAAGTTGGGACGAGGTGCATACATTTTACAAAACTGAATCCGATAAGTATAATAGTAGAAAGGACTTACATGCATTGTCAACATTAGAAAAATTAACCAATAAGTCGCTTAACAAAATTACTGCTACCTCTTTTGCAAAATGGCTGGATACATATTTTGAAATAAAAACGGATATTACCAATAGAATTCAAAATACAAGAGCTAAGGATTATGCGAATCCATTTAGAAAAATGGTTTACCATAATGAAGCTGAAATGAATGCAGTCGTGGGTGCATTAAAAGACAATGGCTTCATAAAGGATCAGCAAAAAGCATTAACCTTATTAGAAGTTAAATTGAAAGAAATTAAAAGCCAGTTAAAACAAAAATAACTTGCCGAATTTTAATTTAAGCCAATTCAATTAAGGTGATTTCAGGGAGTATGCCTACCCTGCCAGGATAACCAATAAATCCAAATCCTCGGTTTACATACAATTGTTGCATACCCGATTGATAAATACCTGCCCATTGTTTGTAAACCCATTGAACGGGGCTCCATTTAAAATAAGGATTTTCTAAACCAAATTGCATTCCGTGGGTATGTCCTGAAAGCATTAATTGTACCTGAGGGTAATCTACTAAAACCTGTGCTTCCCAGTGACTAGGATCATGACTCATTAAAATAATTGGACCTTTTTTATCAACACCGGCCATGGCCATATCCATTTTACCATATTTTGGAAAACGAGCTTTTGCACCCCAATTTTCTATACCAACCAATTGAATGTAGGCGCCTTCTTTTTCTATTTTTACATGTTCATTCATCAATAATCTCCAACCTAAATTTGTATGAACTTGTTTAAGCGCCTCTAAATTATTTTGTTTCGCTTCCTTACTTTCCCATTGAACATAATCCCCATAATCATGATTGCCAAGTGTACTATAAACACCATGATTCGCTTTTAATTGACTGAAAACATCCATCCATTGCTGCATTTCAGAAGCTTTGTCATTCACTAAATCACCCGTAAATAAAATCAAATCCGCTTGTTGATGATTGATTAAATCAACTCCTTTTTGAACGGCATTTTTATCTTGTAAACTTCCGCTATGAATATCACTAATATGAACAATTTTAAAACCTTTGAAAATTGGATTCAACCCGTTTAAAGCAATTTTTTTCTTGACCACCCTGTAGTTGTACTTATTACCAAAACCATATATTAAGGAAAAGAACAAGGATGAGGCTAATCCAACTCCTAACCAACTTAAAAACGTAGATCTAGGTATACCATTTTCTGTATTGATAAACTGAGCTCCAGAGTAGGATGTAATTTTACTCAAAGTCCAAAAAGTGCCGCGACGTATGTCATCAATTAAAAAAACCAAAGCCATAATTAATTGTGTGAACATCCAACCCATACTAACTGAAAAAATATACTGTCTAAAATAGGGGTTGCTTAAAATCGGGAACAAAATAAACGACCCAATACAAACAATGCACATAAGCCAGTAAAGTATCCCTACTCCCATTTTTACCCCATTTCCACTTGCCTGAATTAGGTTTCTAAGTACTTGATAGACATAAAAATCAATCACAATAAGAATAAGCAGGAAAATGGATATAAATAGAGGGTTTCTCATATGGGTATTTAAAGCACAAAAATAGGGCCAAAAGCCTTATTTTTGATATAAATTAAGGATACCTAAGTTATGGCAAGAATAATTGGAATAGCAAATCAAAAAGGGGGTGTAGGTAAAACTACATCAGCCATAAATATTGCTGCTAGTTTGGCAGTTTTAGAATTTAAAACTCTTTTAATTGATGCCGATCCACAGGCTAACAGCACAACTGGAGTAGGATTTGATTTACATAATATCACAACAAGTCTTTATGATGGAATGATTAACCATACTCCATTGTCAGATATTGTCTTGAAAACCGAAATTCCTCACTTGGATTTAATCCCTTCGCATATTGACTTGGTGGGTGCTGAAATCGAATTGGTAAACTTACCTAATCGCGAAAATGTTTTAAAGGATTTATTGGCACCTATCAAAGACAAATACGATTTTATTATCATTGATTGTTTGCCATCATTAGGTTTAATTACCGTTAATTCGCTAGTGGCTGCTGACAGTGTAATTGTCCCTGTACAATGTGAATTTTTTGCGTTAGAAGGATTAGGCAAACTATTAAATACGGTGAAAATTGTTCAAAGCAGATTAAATCCAAATTTGCAAATTGAAGGAATCCTAATGACAATGTACGATACCCGTTTAAATTTAAGTCGCCAAGTAGTTGGTGAAGTTAGAAAACATTTTGACGACATGGTTTTTTCAACTATCATACACAGAAATGCACGTTTAAGTGAGGCTCCAAGTGTTGGAAAGCCTGTAATTTTATACGATGCTGATAGCAAGGGAACCATCAACTATTTAAATCTTGCTAAAGAAATTTTACAAAAAAATGGCATGACAAAAATGAGTAATGCCGATAGAATAATTGATTAATCATGAGTAAGAGTACAAACAATAAAGACATTATTGGAAAAGGATTACGTTCTTTATTACAAAATATTGACGCAGAATATAAGAATCCAGCGGGTAAAGTGGAAGCTGAAACCATTCAAAAAGCGGTTGCTACCAATAGAATTTCGTTAAGTGATATCCAAGTAAATCCAAAAAATCCAAGAAAAGATTTTGATGAAATTGCACTTCAAGAACTTCGTCATTCCATTAAATTACATGATATTATACAGCCTATTACAGTAGCCTTACTGCCTAATGGTAAATATCAATTAATTGCAGGAGAACGTCGATTCCGTGCTGCAAAATTAGCTGGACTAAATGATATTCCTGCATACATAAGACAAGGTAATGACCAAGAATTGTTGGAATTGGCTTTACTTGAAAACTTGCAAAGAGTTGACTTAAATGAAATTGAAATTGCTTTAAGTTATCAAAGAATGATGCAAGAATTGAACTATACCCAAGAGAAAGTTTCGGAACGAATGGGTAAAGACCGTTCAACAGTTGCTAATTACATTCGTTTATTAGACTTGCCTCCTGCAATTCAAGCGGCAGTTCGAAAAGGAAAATTGAGCGTGAGCTTAGCTAAAATATTAATTGGCAAAGAGATTGATCAACAATTATTTTTATTTAAAGAAATTACTGAAAAAGGCCTTACAGTTCGACAAACAGAGGAGTTGGTTAAAAGAATGAATACTGCTAGTGGTCGTCAACCTAAACCAACTAAGAAAAATGAACTTTCTCCAGTGTATAAAAAATTGGAGGATAAATTAGCAAGTCATTTATCAGCAAAAGTTGCATTGGTGCAACAAAAAAACGGAAGCGGTACCATTACTATATCTTACCAGGACATTAATGGGTTAAATACAATTTTAGATGCCATGCAAGTTAGCATTAGCTAGTATAAGGCTAATTTTTATTTCTTTTTTATTACTACTTGTACAACATAATAGTTGGGGCCAGGATAGTTTAAATATGAAAAAAATGGACACCCTCCCCCGTCACAATCCTAGATTAGCCACTAAATATTCGGCAATATTCCCAGGTCTTGGTCAAATTTATAATAAACAATATTGGAAACTTCCCATTGTTTATGGTGTAATTGCAATACCTGTGGCAACCTATATTTACAATGATGATTTGTATAACAAAACTAAATTTGCCTATACCGCAAAATTTAAAGAACAAAATGGTGACAATTCAGATGTTGACAAAATCGATCCAATACTAAAAAATTTAAGTTTGGGTTCACTTCAGAGTTATAGAAACAGTTTTAGAAAGGATCGAGATTATTCCATTTTATGGTTTATAATTGGATGGGGATTGAATGTAGTTGATGCAACCGTTTCAGGTCATTTAAAAGAATTTGATGTGAGCTCCAATTTGGCAATAAGTATAAAGCCAATGGTACAGCCTCAATTTAGACAAGGCGGTTTATCTTTGCAATTGCATTTAAAGAATACACAAGGAAAATAAAACCTTATATATATAAAGGGCAAAGCAAAAAACAACAGTAATCAATTATGAAAATAGCATTAATAGGATACGGTAAAATGGGTAAAGCGATCGAAGAAATTGCCTTAGCGAAAGGACATGAAATTGTCTTAAAAATTGATGTTCAAAATAACCATGAATTTACCCAAGAAAATATCAAGCAGGCTGATGTAGCTATTGAATTTACAGGACCGCATAGTGCATTTGAGAATGTGAAAAAATGTATCGAATTGGGTATACCAGTTGTGAGTGGATCAACAGGATGGTTGGACAAATGGGACGAAATTAAAAATTTGTGCAATGCAAATAATGGATGTTTAATTTATGCTAGTAATTATAGCATTGGTGTGAATTTATTTTTTGAGCTCAATAAATATTTAGCAAAATTAATGGAAACTTACCAGGATTACAATGTTTCCATGACCGAAATACATCATACTGAAAAAAAGGATGCACCAAGCGGAACAGCTATTACTTTAGCGGAACAGATACTGGAAAACATGGGTCGTAAAAAACAATGGATCAATTCGCCGTCATTAGCGCCTGCTGATTTAGTGATTACTTCAGAACGTATTGACCCGGCTCCCGGAACACATACCGTTTTTTATGATTCCCCTATTGATAGCATTGAAATTACCCATACCGCACATACGCGTAAAGGATTTGCAAGTGGTGCAGTATTGGCTGCTGAATTTGCCAATAAAAAAAATGGTATCTTTACCATGAAAGACGTACTAGGATTATAATATGTTATCTAAAAAAACACAATACGCGCTTCAAGCATTATCCTATATGGCAGGTAAAAATACCGATGCCCCTATACTTATTGCAGAAATAGCTGAGCAGAAAAAAATTCCATTGAAATTTTTAGAAAACATTTTACTAGCACTTAAGAAAGCAGGATTTCTGGAAAGTAAAAAAGGAAAACATGGTGGTTATTTATTTGCAATACCTCCTGAAAAAATAAAACTTTCTGCCATTTTCAGAACCATCGAAGGCCCCATTGCTTTATTGCCCTGTGTAAGTCTTAATTTTTACAAAAAATGTGAATCTTGTATCGAAAAAAAGTGCGGAATTAACAAGGTCATGCTTGAAGTAAGAGACAATACATTAGCAATACTTGATAAAAGAACAGTCGCTGATTTAATATCATTATAAAATAAGTCCGACATTACTTATTTCATATAATTTACTCGAATTATGAAAAAAAATATTTTACTTGTCTTAACTATAGCATTGACTATTAATACCAATGCACAAAGTTTAATTGGTGGGGATCAAATCATAAAGACAAATTTATCTGCTGATGTATTACAGAATTACAACATTACCTATGAGCGAAGTATAAATCACTTTATGTCAATTTCTGCAAGTTTTGCGACCATGCCGAAAAGAAGTTTGCCATTAAAGTCTCTAGCCAAACAATTTATTGACAATACAAATATTGATTTTGACAATTTTAAAATCTCCAATAATGCTTTAACTATTGAAAGTAGATTTTATCTTGGAATGCAAAAAATGTCAGGTTTCTATGTTGCTCCATTTGCAAGGTTTGGTAATATGGCATTAGATATCCCAATTGATTACCAATATAATACGCAATCAACAATCATAAATGGAGTAACTGTTCCGTCAAAAACAGTTAAAACAAAGGCAAATTTAAATGGAAGTATCAGATCTCAAAGTGTAGGTGCTTATTTTGGAATGCAATTTCAATTATTAACGAAAATGGTTTTAGATGTATGGGCAATTGGAGGTCATTATGGAAGTTCAAATGGCAAACTCATAGCAAATTTGCCAGCAGGTTCTCCAACCGAAGCAGCGGTTGCACTAAAATCAACTCTTGATCAAACCAATGCTAACCCCTTTAAATTAAACACTTCTGTTTCAGGAAATAGTGTAATTACGAATACTGACGGTCCTTGGCTTGGATTAAGAGGAGCAGGTATTACTATTGGACTCAGATTCTAAACTTTTCAATTAAACTACGTTTTTAATTATCTTTATTTCGCAAAATAAAACTCAATGATACCTTCATATTTACAAGACCATTTTAAACATCAACAATATGATGCTAATAACTTTTTTTTAATCGCAGGGCCATGTGTGGTTGAAAGTGAGGAATTAGTTATGGAAATTGGTGAAAAGGTTTCGACAATTTGTAAAAATTTAGGTATCCCCTATGTGTTTAAAGCCAGCTATCGAAAAGCAAATCGTACCAGTGCCAATTCGTTCACAGGTATTGGTGATGACATGGGAATGGAGTTAATTAAAAAAGTAGGCGCCAAATTCAATGTTCCTACCACTTCCGATATTCATGCTTATGATGAAGCAGCTATTGCTGCTCAATTTATTGATATTTTACAAATCCCAGCATTTCTTTGTCGTCAAACCGACTTGTTAATTGCGGCTGCTGAAACAGGTAAAATAGTAAATGTAAAGAAAGGCCAATTTTTAAGTGGGGCCTCCATGAAATTCGCAGTTGATAAAATTAAATTAGCCGGCAACGAAAAAATCATGTTAACCGAGCGTGGTAATACTTTTGGATACCAGGACTTAGTAGTTGATTATAGAAATATACCTGCAATGGCAGAAAACAATGTTCCTGTCATTATGGACTGTACACATTCCTTACAACAGCCTAATCAAACCAGTGGCGTAACCGGAGGAAATCCAGCTTTAATTGAAACTATTGCAAAAGCGGCAATTGCAACAGGGGCAGATGGATTATTTATTGAGACACATCCAAATCCTGCAATGGCAAAAAGTGATGGCGCGAATATGTTAAGGTTAGAATTGTTAGCACCTTTATTAGAGAAATTAGTGCGTTTACGAAAAGCTGTAATTTAATATTTTAGCGGATTTCTCTTTCCTAGTAATATATAATGCTTGATACTTCTCACGAAGGCTAAAACCATATAAATTATAACTGGTGAGCCAAAGGTTAAAAAGGAGATGTATATAAACCACATACGAATTTTAGAACTAGCCACACCCAAACGCTCCCCTATTGCGGAACATACACCGAATGCGTGTAATTCTAAGAAATCTCTTAATTTTTGCATGTAGATTGCTGATTTTGTACCCAAATCTATTAAATAAAATCGGCATTTTCGCTTACCTTTGCGTCAGTTTTTAACACCAAAATCTATACCTATGGCTTTTGATATCGAAATGATCAAAAAATTGTATGCTGAAATGCCAGCAAAAGTGGACGCAGCTCGACAAATGTTAGGCCGTCCATTAACTTTATCAGAGAAAATTTTATTCTCGCATTTACATAGTGATCAAAAATTAGAAAGCTTCGCGAGAGGTGGTTCTTATGTTGATTTTGCACCAGACCGTGTGGCGATGCAAGACGCAACAGCGCAAATGGCTTTATTACAATTTATGCAAGCAGGTCGTCCAAAAGTAGCTGTACCAAGTACAGTGCATTGTGACCACTTGATTTCTGCAAAAGTAGAAGCAAAACAAGATTTACAAGTTGCAACAACAGAAAGTAAAGAGGTATATGATTTTTTAGCTTCTGTTTCAAACAAATATGGTTTAGGTTTCTGGAAGCCAGGTGCAGGTATTATTCACCAAGTAGTTTTAGAAAACTATGCCTTCCCCGGTGGTATGATGATTGGTACCGATTCTCACACTGTTAACGCGGGTGGTTTGGGTATGTTAGCGATTGGTGTTGGTGGGGCAGATGCTTGTGATGTAATGGCAGGATTGGCATGGGAATTAAAATGGCCTAAATTAATTGGTATCAAATTAACTGGAAAGTTAAACGGATGGACAGCTCCAAAGGATGTGATTTTAAAAGTAGCTGGAATCTTAACCGTTAAAGGTGGTACCGGTGCGATTGTAGAATATTTTGGTGAAGGTGCAACAAGCATGAGTTGTACAGGTAAAGGAACCATTTGTAATATGGGTGCCGAAATTGGTGCAACCACTTCCACATTTGGTTATGACGCAAGCATGAGCCGTTATTTAAGTTCAACAGGACGTGCTGATGTAGCAGCATTAGCAGATACGGTTGCAGAACATTTAACTGCAGATGCTGAAGTTTACGCAGATCCTAAAAAATATTTTGATGAAGTAATTGAAATAGATTTAAATACATTAGAGCCACACTTAAACGGACCATTCACTCCAGATTTAGCAACCCCTATTTCTAAAATGAAAGAAGTAGCTGCTGCAAACGGATGGCCTACAAAAGTAGAAGTGGGTTTAATTGGTAGCTGTACGAACTCTTCCTACGAGGATATTAGCCGTGCAGTAAGCTTGGCTAAACAAGTAGCACAAAAAGGTTTGACTACTAAAGCAGAATACATGATTACTCCAGGTTCTGAGCAAGTACGATACACTATTGAAAGAGACGGTTTCTTAGACGTGTTCAGTCAAATTGGTGCTAAGGTATTTGCTAACGCATGTGGACCTTGTATTGGTATGTGGGAGCGTGTAGGTGCAGAGAAAAAAGAAAAAAATACCATCGTTCACTCTTTCAACCGAAACTTTGCAAAGCGTGCAGATGGTAACCCTAACACCTATGCATTCGTAGCTTCTCCTGAGATAGTTACTGCATTAGCAATTGCGGGTGATTTAACTTTCAATCCATTAACGGATACCTTAACAAACGATAAGGGCGAACAAGTAATGTTGGATGCACCAACTGGTGATGAATTACCAGTTAAAGGATTTGCTGTGGAAGATGCTGGATTCCAAGCACCAGCTGAAGATGGCTCCAATGTCATAGTTGCCGTGGATCCAACTTCAAAGCGTTTGCAATTATTAGATCCATTTGCAGCATGGGAAGGAACTGATTTAAAATCTTTAAGATTATTAATTAAAGCAAAAGGAAAATGTACAACGGATCATATATCTATGGCAGGTCCATGGTTAAAGTTCCGTGGTCACTTAGACAATATCTCTAACAACTTATTAATTGGTGCTGTTAACTTCTTCAACGAAAAAACAGACAACGTTAAAAGTCAAATTAATGGCAACTACGATACTGTACCTAATACACAAAGAGCATATAAAGCTGCTGGTATTGGAACCATCGTAGTAGGTGATGAAAACTACGGTGAAGGAAGCTCACGTGAGCACGCTGCTATGGAGCCACGTCACTTAGGTGTACGTGTGGTATTGACTAAGTCATTTGCACGTATCCATGAAACCAACTTGAAAAAGCAAGGTATGTTAGCTTTAACTTTCGCAGATAAAGCTGACTATGATAAAATTCAAGAAGACGATAGTATTGACGTAACTGGTTTAACATCATTTGCTCCTGGTACTCCGTTAACTTTAGTAATAACACATAAGGACGGAACTACCGATACCATTAAAGCAAATCATACTTATAACCAACAACAAATTGAGTGGTTTAAAGCAGGTGGTGCTTTAAATATCATCAGAAAGCAAGTTGCAGGATAGTATTTTATAGGCTTAATTGAAATTTAAAGCCTATAAAAAATACACTCTTACGATTTTTAAAAACCCTCTGAAAATTCAGAGGGTTTTTGTTTTCACAGGTCCCTAAATGTTTTAAAATACTTCTGATAACTCAGTGGTATTTTTTATCTTTAACTTATGATAAACACAGCATTAGTATCTTTTGGTATGAGCGGAAAAGTATTCCATGCTCCCTTTATTGCAACCAATCCACATTTTAATTTAGTAGGTAGTTGGGAACGCTCCACTAAAAATATTGAAGCCGACTACCCTGGTACAAAATCATTTAACAGTTATGAGGAATTATTAGCTGACGAAAGCATTGATTTAGTAATTGTAAATAGTCCTAACGACAGCCATTATGCCTATGTAAAAAGTGCGTTACTTGCGGGCAAACATGTTGTTTGTGAAAAAGCGTTTACGAATACATCTGCAGAAGCTCAGGAATTGGATGATATTGCGAACAAAAAGGGATTGAAATTGGCCGTGTATCAAAACCGTCGATATGATGCTGATTTTTTAACCTTACAGAAATTAATTCAGGAAGGTGAAATAGGTGAATTAGTGGACGTGCAAATATCTTTTGAAAGATACCGAACCACATTAAGTCCTAAAAAACATAAAGAGGCCGTTACCCCAGGAGCAGGTGTTTTATATGATTTAGGGCCACATTTAGTAGACCAGGCTTTAATGTTATCAGGACTGCCATTAGCAGTATTTGCAGATATTAGAATTACCCGAAAAGTTTCATTAGTTGACGATTATTTCATGATGATATTATATTACCCAAGTCATAGAATTACGTTAACAAGCGGTATGGTATTTATGCATCAACTGCCAGGCTATAAAGTGTATGGCACCAAAGGAAGTTTTATTAAAAACCGATCCGATGTGCAAGAAAATGAATTACTCGCTGGCAAAAAACCAAATATACCCAATTGGGGAGCCGAAGCCGAAAGTGATTATGGTACTTTATATACTGATCATAATGGATTAATAACAAGTAAAGTAATTCCAAGTATTCCTGGTGATTATAAAATATTTTATGAGAAAATGGCTGACGCTATTTTAAACAATGCGCCTGTTCCAACAAGTGCACAAGAAGGTAAAAATATTATTCGTGTATTAGAAGCAGCGAGAAATAGTGCATTTAATAAAAGAGTAGTAGGCATTTGATATGGCACACCCCTATCTAACTTCGATTAAAAAGATATATGCAGCCAACGCCAATGCGACGATTGCAAAGGGAGCAAAAGCTTATTTATTAAATCAATTTGAGTTTTATGGTATTAAAACTCCCTTAAGGCGACAAATTTGTAAAGCATTTTACAAAGCCAACCCCATTAAGGATCATAATGAGTTAAGTACCTTAATAAAAGAATGCTTTGCCGAACCCCAAAGAGAGTTACATTATTTTGCTATTGAATTACTTGGTCATCATAAAAAATTATGGTCAAAAAAAAATTTGCCTTTAATTGAATGGATGATTACCCATAATAGTTGGTGGGACTCCGTTGACTCCACCAATACACATGCTATTGGTAAATACTTTTTACAATTCCCAGAAGCGATTGAGCCTGTGACTTCAAAATGGAATCAATCCACCAATAAATGGTTACAAAGAATGAGTATTTTATTTCAGTTGATGTACAAAGAAAAAACCAATACTACCCTACTCACTGATTATATTGAACATACACAATTAGAAGAGGACTTTTTTATTCGTAAAGCCATTGGCTGGGCATTACGTAGTTATGCAAATACGGATACAAAATGGGTTGTGAAATTTGTAAAAGCACATCCTCAACTTTCAAATTTGTCCAAGCGCGAAGCGCTAAAACACCAATAAAGTTGTAAGAAAATATTGAATCAAACTAATACCCAAAACGAGCCTTCAAAGCATTAAAATTAGTATTTACTTCCGATGCAGTTAGCGCCCTGTTATACGATTGGAAAATGGATATTCCGCCAATCCAGTTCCAAGAATTATCTCCAGCGCCTGCACCTCCGATGTATAAAGGAGTAGAAGTTGATCTTATTGGAGACCAATACCCTGATGTACCCACTAAAACACCGTCAAAATAAAATTTAACATTAGTACTGCCTGCGTCAACACATATTGTATAATTATGCCAGTTTGTATTTCCAACAACAGTGGTTGTGTTAATATTAACACCCCCATTTTTAAATGCAGTAGATGATCCGTCCTAAACATTCCAACTTAATGCAGTATTTTCAAAAAATAGGTCAGGTCCTGATCCTGCTGCTCCGGCATTAAATAACATACAATTAGGAACTGGAATCGTATTTATTTTTGCCCAAACATTGAAAGTCATGGAAGTTGTTTTGGTTAGCGGCGCACTCACATAACTTGAAACACTTGCAGTGGGGAAATTAAAAAAGGAAACACCTCCCGAAGTAGTAAAAGTAGCTCCTGTGATTGTACCATTGTTGCCTCCAACAATATCTGTCCAAGTAGTTCCTGTACCCCCATAAGATGTTGTATTATTGGCGTCTAAACTTTGGATAAGGCCTGAAGTGATTACTGTTGCAGCCAATGAAGATTGAATGAAACGTGTTCCTTCATTATTATGGGAGCCAAAAATTCCTCTTTGTGCATTAGAAATAAAAACTAGTAGAAGAAATAATATCGTAATACTTTTTTTCATAAATTAATTATAACCCAAAACGAGATTTCAATGCTTTGAAATTTGAATTTACTTCGACTGCAGATAAAGCTCTGTTGTAGGTGTGAAAACAAGAAATGCCACCCAAAAAGTTCCAGCTATTATCATTTAATCCTGCTCCTCCTATATATAATACGTTGCTTACTGCTGGTGACCTATATGCGGATGTACCCATCCAAGCACCATCAAAATAAAATTTAGTATTACTGTTTGTTGCATCTACCGTCACTGTATAATTATGCCAATTGGTATTTGTAACAATCGTTGTATGATTCAATACCGCATTATTTACATCATTATACGGCGTACTATAACTATCCCAAACATTCCAATAAAAACCTGTACCAGCAAAAAAGAAATCAGGTCCAGCTCCCGATGCTCCAGTATTAAATAACATTGCATTTGGAACAGGAACTGAATTTGATTTTGCCCAAACACTAAACGTCATGGAAGTTGATTTAGTAAGTGGGGCACTAACATAACTTGCAACACTTGCAGTAGGAAAATTAAAATAAGAAACTCCACCTGCTGTAGTAAAAGTACCCCCCACTATGGTGCCATTGTTACCTCCAACGATATCCGTCCAAATATTTCCAGTACCCCCATAAGAGTTACTTAAATTAGCATCTAAGTTTTGAATTAAGCCTGCCGTAATCAAAGGTGGTAATTGAGACTGAACAACTCTGTTCACCTCATTGTTATTGGCACTAAAAAAAACTTTCTGTGCATTTGAATTAAATGCACAGAAAGCTACTAATATGGTAAGTATTTTTTTCAAATTATGAAACTACATCTTCTTTGCGTCTTCCAAAAACTTAGCAAGACCAATATCCGTTAATGGATGCTTTAATAATCCTAAGATAGAATCCAAAGGACAAGTACAAACATCGGCACCTGCTTCGGCTGCTTTTACAATATGTAAAGCATTTCTAATAGATGCCGCTAATATTTGTGTTTGAAATCCTTGTACATCATATATATGACGAATTTGACCAATCAATTCCATACCATCCCAAGAACTATCGTCAATACGGCCAATAAATGGAGACACATAAGTAGCACCCGCTTTAGCAGCTAAAATAGCTTGACCAGCAGAAAATACTAATGTACAGTTCGTACGAATGCCATTATCGGTAAACCATTTAATGGCTTTGATGCCATCCTTAATCATAGGCACTTTCACCACAATATTTGGATGAATGGCTGCTAATTTTTTTCCTTCTTCCACCATAGTAGCAAAATCGGTAGACAAAACTTCCGCACTTATGTCACCATTAACGATTTCACAAATTGCTTTATAATGCTCAGCAATAGCAGCTTCACCTTTCACACCCACTTGGGCCATTAAGGTAGGATTGGTAGTCACACCGTCTAAAATGCCTAATTCGTTTGCTTCTTTGATCTGAGCTAGATTGCCTGTGTCAATAAAAAATTTCATATGGTAGGTTTATAGTTTAAAAAAAATGCCACTTTACTATATAGAATATAAAAAGTGGCAGGCTACTCACATCGCACCGCTCAACCACCTATCCTTGCTACATTCCTGTCCTGGGGAGGTTCGGCAGGAGCTGGTCGTATAAGACCTGCCGGTGCAAATGTAGGACAAATGAAGGGATTAAAAAAATGTAGCAAACCCAATCAATTGGTCATTTAATGAGCCTGGCGTATGATAATAAACAAAAACCGTATACTCATTTTCGGTTTCAGTATGATTGCCTTCCGTTTCCCCATAATCATCCATAATATTTGGATCATTCCGGTCACGAGTAATATAATTATAACTGTAATAACCTTGTTTTAGCAATAAGGTTTTTTGATAAAATCCTTTTTCGATATCAAACATCATTTCCGATCCTTTGTCTAGTGTATTATTTGTGAGCCCACCTGATAAATAAATTTTTTTGTCCAATAAAGCATTATGTTGCTTTGTAACATAATAGAAATGAACTTTGGCGTAATCATTTTGCGTTTCACTTATGAGTGATTCAGTGTTCATAATCAAAAAGCCTCCATTTAAATCTTTATACCTTGAATATAAAAGATCATTTCTTGAGAAGTCGGGTTTTACAAAAATATTAGTGCGTTTATCAATGTATTCTATAGATTCAATTCTATCTGATCTTAAACTTAAATTTTGCAAATCCAACCACCTAGCTTCTTTACCTCCAGGAAATACTAATGATGATTCATTATTGAATACCAAAACTGTCCCCCTTATAAAATCAGCCGTTGAAGTTGATTTAGCATCATTATACCGATTATTTTGAATTACTTTAATGGTTATTTGATCATTTTGAAAGGAGGGTATATTTTTCACATCCACATTTACGTTTATTTTTTGATGTGTCCTTGAAATTGCGCCGTCAAATGGCTCTTGAACATTTGCATTTACAAATGCCAGCTCCTCGACTACGTAAAATCTTTTCGTAAAAATAGGAGACTGTTTATTACTTCCTTTATAAACTTTAAAAATATAATTTCCAGACATAATTGGTCTGCAATTTGAATTTGGAAAATCAAATTGATAATGAAAGTAATTTTGTGAACTAATTGAAGATACTGCATAATTTGAAATCCTAATTTGATTAAACCCTTTTACATAATTTGACTCATTCAAATCGGTTTTTTGCCATGCACTGTCCATTAATTCAATTGAATAAAAATAATCTTCGTACTCAGCTTTAAAATCATCGAAGCTTATATGTAACATACCTCCGTTATTTAAGGAAAGAATGGGAGCTGCTAGCGGTTTCCCAATGGGTGAGACAATGACTGTATGAATTGTATTATCGAATATTTGATCTGGATTTTGTTGCGCATACCCTTTAATGCTAAAAAAAGCAACTAATATTAACAAGTACCCGTTTCTAAACATGATAAAACTTTTGTTATTTACGAAACTAAAGGATTAATCTAAATATATAAGTAGAAAAAAGTAGATTTGATGAAAATTTACGCGTTGAACACTGCATTTAATATCGCCCTGAAGATTAGCTTTCCGAAACAAAAAAGTTATACAGGCTTTATTGTCAAACTTTCAATAGCAGCAACCGCGTTGAGTGTAGCTGCCATCATTTTGACATTGTCCATCGTTAATGGATTTCAGGAAAGTATTTCAAATAAGGTTTTTCAATTTTGGGGGCATATTAGGGTTAGTTCTGTAAATGGAGCACCTATTGAAAATAATTTAAATGCCCCATTTGGTAAGCTGCCATTTATTAAAAGTTATACCCCGTTTATAAATCAATCTTCTGTTTTATCCTACCGTCAAGATATTGAAGGTGTTGTTGTAAAAGGAGTTCCATCAAATTCGATTTTTCCTTTTTTAAATAAAGGAAAGTGGTTAGACACTAAACCTGATTCGAATCGAAATGAAATTATCATTTCTGATGCTTTAGCCAACAAATTAAATATTCCAATGGATAGTACTATACGACTTTACTTCATGACAAACGGATCAGTACAACAACGTAAAATGAAAGTCACTGGCTGGTATCATTCGGGAATTGATGAATATGATAGACAGTTTGTTTTTGTGGATATCAACATGCTTCAGCAGTTAAACCAAAACTGGAAGCAAATTGAAGGATATGATGTATTACTGAATGATGCTTCAAACATTCCATTTGCGACTGACGCAATACAAAAAAAAATGCCTGACAATTGGGTAGCAACAAGTATTACAGATTATTACCCTCAAATATTTGATTGGATAAATGTTCAAACTGTAAACCGAAATGTAACCATCACCATTTTGTTAATCATTGCTGTCGTTAATTTATTAACTTGTTTATTTATTTTAATGCTGGAACGCGTTAATATGATTGGAACACTCACTGCAATAGGTGCTTCACACAGTTTTATTAGAAATATTTTTTTATACCAAGCAAGTATAATTTGCTGTGTGGGGATTTCATTAGGTGCATTAGTTGGAATTGGATTTAGTTTATTGCAACTAAAATTTGGCTTAATTCAATTAGATGAAGCAGCTTATTTTATTAAAATTTTGCCTATTAAAATGTATTTGAATCAAGTGTTACTTGTTATTGTTGGCACTGCAGTTATAAGTTATGTTTCTTTTCTAATACCCACTTTATGGATAAAAAGAATCCCCCCTGCGAAAGCTATTAAGTTTGATTAAATCTGATTGCATTTCCAATGCGACAAAACAATCCCAGTAGCTACGGCTGCATTCAATGACTCAGCTTCCCCAAAATTAGGAATGGTAACAGGATTCGTGATTTGTGATTTGAATGGCTCCCTAATTCCTTTTGACTCATTACCAATCACCAAATAACCAGCTTTTGGTAATTTGTTTTCATATATCGATGCTCCTGATAGCATTGTACCAATGATTGGCAAATTTGTATTCTTTAAAATATTTTCTGGTTTGTCGGTTTGAATGTTTACCCTAAAACAACTACCCATTGTACTTTGAATCACTTTTGGATTGTATAGTCCAACATTGTCCTCAGTGATCATGATATTATGAATACCAAACCAATCGGCAGTTCTGATAATGGTACCAAAATTTCCTGGATCTTGAATGCCATCAAGGACAATTGTCAATTGATTATTACTGTCAAATGGGGAATATTCCTTTTTTTGAACTAAGGCAATTACTTGATTGGGACTTTGTAAATGACTAAGTCGAGACAACATGATATTATCAACAATTTCTATATCTCCCCCACTATTCCCTATATTACCCTCCCATTCATTTGTAGCGTATATTTTTTCTATCATCCAATTGGCCTTTATCGCCTCGGCTAACATTTTTGGCCCTTCAATGATAAATACAGATTCTTGAGCCCAATGTTTTTTATGGGCAAAAGATTGAATATATTTGAGTTCATTCTTATTTATCAAGTTCATGTTATTTAGAGAGCTTAAAAATATTAGTTTCTTTTCAAGATGTTCGCTATTTGGCATTTTATTTTTATTAAATGCCTGTACTGATCTTAAAAAAGCAATTGTACATGATTATCCTAAACAAATACCTTTTGTCTTTGATAATAAAATCATCATCAAAGACGCCGAAACAAAAAGCATTTTTCAGGATTTAAGTTTGAATTTAAATACTTATTGGGATGACAGCTTAAAGGCAAAAAGAGTTAGGCAGTATGGATTTTTCAATACACTCATTCAACCCGTTGTTTATCAACCTGAAAGAATAGGTCGGACTGTTAATTATATGCAAAACTATTTGGCATCTGTTGGGTATTATCACCCCAATTTAGATTTGATTGCAAAAATCGATACGGTTAAGGATGAATACAGAGTTCGTTTAACCATGTCTGTTAATTTAAATAAAAAAACAATTATTGATACCGTTGCCTATGCATTAGGCAATACCCAATTAGCACAAATAGCAAACGACAATAAGCAATATGCTTATGTGCAAAAAGGGATGCCTTTTTCAAATGAATCCATCAATAATGAATTAGACAGGTTAGTTAATTTATTTAGAACAAATGGATATTTTTATTTTACCAAAGAAAAAATATTTGCCGAGGTGGACACCCTTAATAAATCATTAATGAATTTATACCTCGACCCATTGGAACAGGTAAGCCAAATGGAAGAAGCAGCAAAAAAGCAATTAGAAAATCCAAGATGGAAAATAAGTTTTCAATTAAGAAATACCGATTCCACAATTACTAAAGCATACCCCATTGGAGGTCAAGTTTTTTATTCCGATTTAAGTTTGTCTGAAAATCCAGATGATGTTATAAACAAGGGAAGAGCTAACAAAGAAGTTTATGATGACATTACACATCAATTCAATAAATCCTTATTTAAACCATCCTTGTTCGAAGAACAATCCATCATTCACAGAGGCAATTTATATAATGAGCAGTTGTATTACCAAACACTAAATAATTTTAGTGGACTAGGTGCTTGGCAGCAAATAGATGCTCGCAGTATTGTTAAAAATGACAGTATTAACATACATTATTTTTTGGTACCCAACTTAAGACGCAGTGTTAGTGTTGACCTAGAAGGCAGTAAAAATACAGCACAAATTGGTGCCGGTAATTTATTAGGATTATCCACTAGCTTTACTTATCGTGATCGTAACGTTCAAAAAAAGTCCATTCAATCCATTTCAAATTTCAGAACTGGCGTGGAACTAAATTTGAACAACAGCAGTTTAACGCAAACTTTACTTTTTAATGTAGGTCAAACATACAGTTTCCCTGTTTTGCTAATTCCCTTTAAACAAATTCATAAGTCAATTAAGAATACAGAGAAGACTAATTTTTCCTTAAACGGTTCATTTATTGATCGGCTGGAATATTATAGACTAAAATCCTTTACTTCAAGTTGGGGTTATGAATGGAAAAACACGAAAAGAGGAAATGAAAATCTATTTACTTACAAACCGTTAAATGTTGAATTTTATCAACTTCAAAAGTTTGCAAAACTAGATAGTCTTTTAATTTTAAATCCATTTTTAAGATCCTCTTTTAATAATGGCAATGTAATTAGTCAAACTTTTAACTTTATTCACTCTGGGCCATCAATCAGTCATCCAAGAATCAATAATTATTATAGAATTGGCATTGAGGAAGCCGGTGGTTTATTTGGATTAATGCCTAAAGTGCAACGTAATATTTACAGGTATATAAAGGCCGAAGTAGAAATGAGAAAACTAATTAAGTTTGATTATACTGAACTAGCATGGCGTATCATGGGTGGCTGGGGGAATAATTATAGTAACGACCCTTCATTAGGAGGACAGTTACCATTTTTCAAACAATTCACAGCAGGAGGCCCTTATAGTATGCGTGCTTGGGGATTAAGACAATTAGGACTTGGAAGTTCCCTGTTTTATGACTCTAGTAATAAGAGCCAAAATTTTGATCGCTTTGGTGATGTGCAATTAGAAACTAATTTGGAATACCGTTTTAATATTATACAATTGGGAAGTTATAAAATAGGATCTGCTTTATTTGCAGATATTGGAAATATTTGGAATTCAAGAGATACAAGGCAAGACCCTAATGCGGGTTTTGAATTAAAAAGACTTTACAAGGACTTAGCTATTGGCATAGGTACTGGATTAAGATTAGACTTTAACTACTTCCTAATCCGCATTGATTATGCCATGAAATTCAAAGACCCTTCTCGTGAAAATAATAATGGATGGCTTGATTTACATAAAATGAAATGGACCGAGGTTAAAGCAAATGGTTCAAGGGTAAATAATTTTGCGTGGCAATTTGGAATTGGTTTGCCTTTTTAAAAATTAAGTAGCATCTTAATCATTATTCGGAGACACTATTACTTTCGTTCCCTAATAACAAATCAACTTCGTCTCTCAGGTCTTCCCAGGTAATTGCATCCGACACATTAAATGCACCAATTTTTGTGCGTCTTAAAGCACTTAAATAGGCGCCCACTCCTAGCCATTGGCCAAAATCATTGACTAAACTTCTAATGTAAGTTCCAGTTGAACAAACAACTCTAAATTCAATGTTGGGGAAATCAATATTTGTAATCTCGAATGCTTCAATTGTGATTTTTCTAGGATCTACTTTTACTTCTATTCCTTGTCTGGCAGTTTCGTATAATCTAATGCCGTCTTTTTTTATCGCTGAATGTTGTGGAGGCAATTGCAATAACTCACCTGTAAAATGCAAAGCGGCTTCCTTAATTTTTTCAGCAGTGATATGATTAATTTGTTTTAAATTCTCAGGCTCAGATTCCAAATCGAATGTAGCAGTAGTTGCTCCTAAAACAAACGTGCCAGTGTACTCTTTTTTCATCCCCATATAATCATTAATTTGTTTGGTACACTTACCAGTACAAATTATTAATAATCCAGTGGCTAACGGATCGAGGGTGCCTGCATGTCCTACTTTTTGAACAAAAGTTAGCCCTCTAACACGTCTTATCATTTTAAATGAAGTCCAACGAAGTGGCTTGTCAAGTAACAATACTTTGCCTTCTAAATAAGGCACTAACGCATCTGGGATGGGTCCTTGTTTTTTCATCTTACTTAATGCTTAGTAAGCTCTAGCGAATAAAACTCTTTGAGTAGATGGATTACCCGACAAAATGCATTTGCCCGCTTCTAATATGTTTTCTAAAGGAATACACCTAATGGTTGCCTTTGTCAATTCTTTAATTTTTTCCTCTGTCTCAGGTGTGCCATCCCAATGTGCGGATACAAAACCTGCTTTTGTATCTAAAATATTTACAAATTCATCCCATGTTTCAGCTTTGGTTATATGTTCGTCGCGATATTGCTTAGCGCGATTAAATAGATTTTGTTGAATTTCAAGTAATAAGTTGCTAACTGTTTCAGTTAAGCCGTCCATGCTTATACTTGATTTTTCTTTGGTATCACGACGAGCAATTTCAACCTGGTTATTTTCCAAATCTCTTGGACCTACAGCGATTCTAACTGGCACTCCTTTTAATTCGTATTCTGCAAATTTCCAGCCTGGTCTTTGATTATCAGAATCGTCATATTTAACACGAATTCCAGCCGCCTTAAAGGAAGCTACAATTGCGTGAATTTTTTCATCCAACAATGCTTTTTGTTCATCGCCTTTATAAATTGGAACAATCACTACTTGAATAGGCGCCATTCTTGGAGGCAAAACCAAACCTTGATCATCACTATGGGTCATCACTAATCCTCCAATTAATCTAGTACTAACACCCCAACTCGTTGCCCAAACATAATCCAATTTATTATTCTTATCGCTAAATTTTACATCAAATGCTTTTGCAAAATTTTGACCTAGAAAATGTGAAGTGCCTGCTTGTAATGCCTTGCCATCTTGCATTAAAGCCTCGATACAATAAGTATCTTCGGCGCCTGCAAAACGTTCATTAACTGACTTAAGTCCTTTTATAACTGGTACAGCCATCCAATTTTCAGCGAAATCAGCGTATACATGTAACATTTGAACAGCCTCTGCAACTGCTTCCTCTTTACTTGCATGAGCGGTATGCCCTTCCTGCCATAAAAATTCAGCAGTTCTTAAAAACAAACGAGTACGCATTTCCCAGCGAACCACATTCGCCCATTGATTGACTAATATCGGCAAGTCACGATAGGATTGTATCCAAGTTTTATAGGTATTCCAAATAATGGCTTCACTAGTAGGTCTAACAATTAATTCTTCTTCTAATTTCGCCTCCGGATCAACCATCAACTTCCCCTTATTGTTAGGATCAGTTTTTAATCGATAATGAGTTACAATAGCACATTCTTTTGCAAATCCTTCGGCATTTTTTTCTTCTGCCTCAAATAATGACTTAGGTACAAACAATGGGAAATAGGCATTTTGATGACCCGTATCCTTGAACATTTTATCTAATGCAGCTTGCATATTTTCCCAAAGTGCATATCCATATGGTTTTATTACCATACACCCTCTTACGGCACTATAATCAGCCAATTCACCTTTTAATATTAAGTCATTATACCATTGGGAGTAATCCTCAGCTCGGGTTGTTAATTCTTTTGCCATTTTTTAATAAATCTTAACATTTTTGAATCTAAAAACAAACTACGAAAAAAGCCCTATATCACAATTTTTCGTAGCTTTGGAATAACAAATGTACGCTAATTTAAGGGCATATTAAAACCTAAACTATTTCAACATGAACAAGCAAAAAATGGCTTTCCAATTTAGACTCATCCTTATGGGTTTAATTACGATTAGTTGTGTAGGTATGGGTTGTACTAGTTTACAACAAACAACGGTTGCCACAACTGATGATTTATATTACACGCCTAATAATAAAGAAACTCCGTCGAATGCAAATACAAATGTAGCCAGAAATGAAAACAGATATAATGCAAACGATGAGGAGCAAGGAGCATATCAAGATTACCAATCATATCCTGATGACAGATATTTAAGACTAAAGGTATCCAACAGAAATCGTTGGGATTTAATTGATGATTTTGGATATTGGAATGACCCTAGATATAATTACTCATATTACCCTTCTTATGGTGGATGGAATAGTTGGTATAGTGGTTTTTATGGATCTTCATGGTACAACCCATTTGGCGTTTCAATGGGTATGGGTTGGGGTGGATATTCTCCATACATGAGTTCCTACTACAATATGGGTTGGGGTTATGGTGGTTTAGGGTACGGTGGAATTGGTTATGGAGGTTTTGGTTATGGAGGATTTGGATACGGAGGATTTGGATATGGCGGATGGAATCCTTATACTGCTGGATATTGGAATCCTTATAATAGTTATTATGATTATTATGGCGGATATGGTGGATATGGTGGTGGAATTCCAGGACGACGAATGCATTACCAAGATCCTCGTGCAACACAAACAAGTGCCCCATCTTTAGCTTCTTATCGTAATGCTTCAACTTCAAGAAATTTTAATAACACAACCAATGTAACAACTGGCAATACTCGTTATACTGGCAATGCGAATTTGAATAATAATTTCGGGAATTTAATGAAAAGAGTGGTTACTACAAATGCAAATGTAAACAATGCAAATAGTTGGGATAGGCCAGCTCGCTCATTTAATAATAATTATAATTCCAATCAGGTAAATTCAAATTCCAACAATAATAGTATTAGATCCAATTACTCACCATCCAATAACGCTGGTGGAAGAAGTGGCGGTTTTAGTAGTTCGAGCGCTCCTGCAACTGGTGGACGTGCACCAAGACAAAATTAAAATTTATACGTTTTTATTTAAACGTGCAATTTAAAAGTTCAATTATGAAAAGATTTTTATTAATGATCTTATTAGGATCAAGTTTGAATATGTTTGCGCAAGATCCAGAGGACGGATTGAGATTATCCTGGTTTGCGCCAAACGGAACAGCAAGAAGCAATGCATTGGGTGGCGCAATGGGTTCATTAGGCGGCGACCTTTCCTCAAACCATATTAACCCGGCAGGGCTTGGTTTTTATAAGTCAGGTGAGCTGTTACTGACTCCTAAATTTTCGCTGCAATCAAATAATTTAAATTATTTAGATAAGCAAAGTAGTTCAAATGCACATAAATTTAACTTTGGAACTATTGGTGCTGTATTTGCGGATGGAAAAAGAAAAAACAATTGGACCAGTTCAGCATTCTCAATTACTTATACTCAAATTGCTGATTATAATAATCGAATTAGCTTTAGTGGGAAAAATAATTTTAGTAGTTACTCTGAAAAATATATTGAAGAGCTGGTAAATGATAATGCTGACACTTTATCCGCCTTAAATAATTATATTTTTGGTAGCTCATTGGCTTTCAGAACTTACTTGGTTGATACCATGGCTGACGCAAAGGGAAATGTGAAAGGATATCAAAGCTTGGTACCAATTTCAACTGGCGTTAACCAAACCTACAATTCAGAAACAAGCGGCGGTTACAATGAATTAGCATTTGGATGGGGCGGCAATATGGATGATAAATTATATTTAGGAGCAAGTTTTGTTATGCCTATGATTAATTTTAATCGAACAACTACTTATTCAGAAACAGATATCACGAATAACGCAAAAAACTATTTTGGAGGTTTTACAGTGAATGAAAATTTTAGCTCTAAGGGTTGGGGAATAGGTGCCAAATTAGGTATCATTTATAAACCTGAATCATACTTAAGAGTTGGTTTTTCATTACAAACACCACAATTAATTTCCTTCCGAGATCAGATAAGTGCTGACATGACAACGAATACTGAATCGTATGCAGGTTTACAATCAGTTTCTTCAAGTGAATTAAATGAAGGGTACCCTGGATTAAGAGAATATACCATATCAACGCCAACTAAAATTAACTTTAGTGGTAGCTACTTTTTTGCTCAGCCAGGTAAGCCAACGCAACCTTTAGGTTTTATTAGTGCTGATTTGGAAATAGTAAATTATGCTGGCACTCGTTTTTATTCAAATACATATGACCAAGCAACTACCGACTACTATAATAATGTAAACACAATTATTAAAGCAGCTTATAAAAACAATATTAATATTAAAATTGGGTCTGAATTAAAACTTAATAATAACTGGATGGCTCGTGCCGGTGTAGCTTATTATGGATCACCCTATAAAGATGATAACATTAAAGCATCCCTATTTAATTTAAGTGGTGGCATTGGTTACAGAACTAACAAACATTTTATTGATTTTACCATTGTTTCAACTTCAAGCAAGGATGCTATTTTCCCCTACCGTTTGAATGACAAACCTAATACATATGCTGCCCTTAATGGAAACAGACTAATGTTTAATATAGGTTACGGAATTAGATTTTAGAAAATTTAATATACTAAATAAGAAAGGCGCATCATTGATGCGCCTTTCTTATTATACAAATATTTCGTATTGATTTAAAAATCAACAATGGACAATAAAAGCTTATTTTAAGTCAGTTGTTTTTAAACCTTGATTAGCTTTAATGTCGGTGTATTTTATGTTAATCTTAAGTTGTCCCATGTCAATTAATTGTTCCGTAGGCACTTGAACACCATTAATAGTTTTGTAAGCATTGTAAAACTCTTGCTGTGTCACAATGCCTCTTCCAGGAACTTCTTGTGATTTAGCAGTCTTTATTAATAAAAAGGTTTTAGCATCATAAAAACGATGCGAAACTTTACCTGAAGGTGTAGTAAGCTCAAGATCAATAGCATCCTTACCATCCACTTTTTCAGCACCCACAATTTTCAACTTATACCCCTTTGTTATATAACTCAATTCAGGAATCAATAAAGCACTTTCATCTAAGCCTTCTTTTACATCGTCGGTTATAGGTGCTTCCATTCCTTGTTGACTAACCGAATACTTACCATCAACTACCGACTGTTTCATGACAGCCATTCCACCCATTGACATAGTGGTTACTGAATTTCCTGGTTTGATAATGGTTTGTGACATTTCTAAAGTTTGTCCCATCAAAGAGGCAGAACCTTTTAATTGAATGTCTTTAATAGAGGCAATCGCTTCTGTTCCACCAACTGCTGTAACTACTTTTTGTAAAAGCACATCGGGTGTTATTGATACATCGGCTTTAGCTTCTGAAGGAGCAGCTACTTCATTTCCTTCTAAATCAAAATATTTAACAGGACCATACTTTTCTAACCCTTTTGAAATTTGTTTTGCATTTCCTACAATTACAATATGCATTTGTCCTGGATTAAGCAATGCTTTTGCAGCGTCTTGAACTTGTTGTACATTTACCGATGCTAAATTGGTTAAATACTTTTGATAGTAATCAGCTGGCATTTTATAACGCGCAATATTATATGCAAAACCTGCAATGGTAGCAGGATTTTCTAAAGAACGAGCAAATTGTCCAGATAAGTAGTTTTTCATTCTTGAAAGCTCTATATCCCCTACTTTCTCGTCTCTAATAATATTAATTTCTCTTAATAATTCTTGAATCGAACTATCTGTTTTTTCATTTCTTACAGCTGCCTCTGCCGAGAAAATACCAACTTGTCGGTTAGGCGATAAAGAAGAATAAGCTCCATAAGTAAACCCATGTTTTTCTCTAAGATTGGCAAACAAACGTCCCGAAAAACCACCACCTAAAATATTGTTCATCACATTACTAGGAATTACGTTTGGTGAACCCTGTACTAAATCGACAGTAGTAGCAACCGCCACCACACTTTGAACTGACGCTGGGCGATCTACAATGGCAATATAAGTTTGAGCAGGTTTTACAGGTTTAGGATAATTTAAATTAGGAACATTTCCTTTTGCCCATGACCCAAAATTTTTCTCAGCCAAAGCTTTAGCAGCTTCAGGTTCAATATCACCTACAAAAACTAAATAAGCAATATTAGGTTTCCAATAAGTAGCTACAAAGTTTTTTACATCCTCCATTTTCACATTGTTTACAGTAGAGGTTGTGGTGATTTCACCAAAAGCATGATTAGCACCAAATACTAATTTCTTCATTACATTGTTTGAAATAGCATCAGCATCATCCTTATTTGATTCAATACCTGAAAGGGTTTGTTTTCTTACTTTTTCTAATTCATCTGAAGATAAAGCTGGATGTAAAACTACTTCTGCCATTAAGCCCATTAGTTGTGGAAAATTCTTTTTTAAGGAACTAGCGGAAGCTGACATGCTAGAAGTTGACAAGGAGCCACCTAAATATTCAACCGCTTCATCCAATACTGCCTTAGATTTAGTGGTAGTTCCTCTTTTTAATAACTGACCTGACATATCAGCTAATCCAGCCTTATTGCCTTCCGTAAATCCATCTAGGTCTAAGGCAAGTGATGCAGTAACCCTTGGCAATTTTGTGTTTTTTACAACAAATACTTGTAAGCCATTTGCCAAAGTATATTTTACAGGGCTTCCTACTTGTATTAACGGCGCTTTGCCAGGAGCAGGCGCTTTGGTTCTATCAATGTTTTGAGCCATTGTAATCAATGGAAAACAAAACAATAAAGGAAATAATATTTTTTTCATACAATAATTTTAATAATCTATTTATTTTGTTGCCGCTTTTGATTTTGGTACATAATAAAGTACCACTCGATTGTCTTTGTTTAAATATTTTTTAGCCACTTTTAACACGTCTTCTCTAGTTACTTTATTATACTTCTCCAATTCAGTATTCACTAAGTTGGCATCTCCAAAATACACTTCAAAATTGGCCAAGTTTTCGGCAATTCCAGCCATTGTACCTTTACTTGAAACCCACTCTGTGGTAATTTGGTTTTTCACTTTTTGAAATTCTCTTTCAGAAACTAAATTGGTTTTTAAATCCGAAACAACACTATCCATATTTTTCTCTAAAATATCGGCCTTAATGCCCATATTGGCAATAGCTAATGTAATTAATACTCCTTCGTCTTCATTAAAATAAGGCACTGATTGAGCTGCAACGGCTAATTGCTTTGCGTCAACCAATGATTTATTCATTCTTGAAGACTCACCACCTGATAAAATAGTAGACAATACATTAAAAGCATAATACTCATCGCCACCTTGTTTAGGTGCGCGATAGGCTTGAAAAACACCTTCTAATTGTACATTGTCCTCAATCACATCTCTAACTTCTCCACCTAATGCAGGTTCTTTAATGGAAGGTCTAACAATAGGTTTTGTTCCACGTGCTATAGATCCAAAATAAGATGCAATTTTTTGTTTTAATTCGGCTTTATTGAAATCACCCGCAATGGATAATACACAATTCTCAGGTACATAATATGTTTTATAAAAATTTATAAACTCTTCCAATTTAGCCGCATTTAAATGATCCATGCTACCAATTGGCGACCATCTATAAGGATGAACTTTAAAAGTACGTTTTAACATTTCGGTTAAAAAACTTCCATAAGGACGATTATCCATACGCATTCTTTTTTCTTCCTTAACTACTTCTCTTTGTGTATTCACACCAACTTGCTCAATTTTTGCGTGCATCATACGCTCACTCTCTAACCATAATCCAAGATCTAATTGATTGGATGGCAATAACTCATAATAAAAAGTACGATCCTGTGAAGTATTAGCGTTTAACACACCTCCTGCATTGGTTACATATTTATCAAATTCACCACGCTTAATATTTTCAGAACCCTCAAATAATAAGTGTTCAAAGAAATGCGCAAATCCTGTTCGCGCAGTGTCTTCATTTTTTGAACCCACATGATACAAAGCTGTCACTGCAACCACAGGCGCACTATGATCCTCATGTAAAATTACTTTGAGACCATTGGGTAAGGTGTATTTTTCAAACTGAATGGGCTGCCCTTGTGCAAAAATTTGCGAAAAGGCCAAACAGCATACAAAAAACAGCAAAGATTTTTTCAGCATAAAATTGTTTTATAATTAAGATTGACCTTAAAACTAAGGTTATTTGTATATATAAAGAAAAAACTAGGCAGTGATTTATCCCCCAATTATTTGGTCGGAACTTATCATAGATGCCTCATACCACTTAATTTCAGGGTCTTTTTTAAACCAGGTCATTTGCCTTTTCGCATAATGTCTAGTATTTTGCTGAATACTTTCTATAACCCTTGATTTTTCCATATTCCCTGCAAAAAATGGAACCCATTCCTTGTAGCCAACGGTTTGCAAGGCATTTAAATTAAAGTTTGGTAAAAGAGATTTTACCTCCTGCTCTAAACCATCATCGACCATATTCAAGACTCTTTTATTGATGCATTCATACAATAAAGGCCTTGGCATTTCCATGCCAATTTTGACAATATTAAAAGTTCGAATTGCTTTATTTTTTTGCTGAAAAGTTAAAATTGAGGCTTTAGTCCCAAGCATTACTTCCAAGGCTCGCATTAATCTTTGGGGATTTAGTTGCTCACCCCTAGCCCAATAAGCAGGGTCCTTAACCGAAACTTCCTTTTGCAACCATCTTAATCCCAAGTTTTCATATTGTTTTATAATTCCCTCTCTTATTTCAGGATCAATTTCAGGTATTACATCTAATCCTTCACAAAAAGCTTTAATATACAAACCAGTGCCCCCAACCATTACTACAGCATCCTTTTGTTTAAATATTTCATTAACTTTTTCAAGTGCATACTTTTCAAAAACTGATGCATTTACAATATTATGTATTGAATGACTACCTATAAAGTGATGTGACACAGTATCCAATTCCAATTGACTTGGCCTAGCTACACCTACGTTCATTTCTTGGTAGCATTGTCTAGCATCAGCTGAAATAATGTCGGTTTGTAAAGCTTGCGCTAGTGAAATAGCGAAGGCAGTTTTGCCAACTGCAGTAGGACCTACAATAATATATACCGTTTTAGCGTCGGACAATTTTTTTAATTTAATTTATTAGCTTTTAGCTAAAAAGCAATGATAAGCTTATGCTTAAAAGCAATGATTAGTTATGATACAACAACAATGTTTGAAAAAAAGGATACCCCTTTTTTGAGTACTTAGTATGCCTCGAAGGAATCGTCTAAAAATCCACCATTAGCTGACCCATTATCATCATTGCTGTCATCATTGCTATCATCGTCGGAATCATCTGAATCTTCCCCATCATCGGAGTTCTCTTCTGTATCAGAGGCATTCGCGTCTTCCTCCCCTTCCACACCAAAACCCTCGGATGCTTCTGATAAATCATACTTTTCCTCGATATCAGCAAATTGCTTTCCCAATAATCCCTTTGAACCATATTGCATCGGACCAACTCCTTCTATTCTCGATACAACTGGATAAACTAATTCCATATCAGCGTCGGCATTCTTAATGACCTGTATTAACTGAATAAGGAATGTCCAAGTTTTTGCAAAATCATACACATATATAAAGTGCTGATTGGTGTCAATGATTTCAGTTCCTATTGCAGTTTCGTTCATTAATAAAGGCATTGCAACATATTCTTTATCATAAATTTCTTTGGAAATTTCTCGGCCTCTTTTCCAAATATCATTACTTCTATAAAAAGTAGCCGAATGAATTTGATCAAATTCAAAAGCTTTTAATATGATATTATGTAAGTCCAAAAAGTTTTGTGTATGCTTTACTAAAATGTCTCTATAAATAGCATCGTCCTCCTCCCAATAAACTCTGAATTTTAAAATGGCCATATAGATTAATTGAAGCGCTAAATTACAATTTTATTACAGGAAATAGGCCTAGTTTGGTACCTTCTTTTAACATAAATGAATAGGCAGCATCATAGTCATTGGTAATTTCTCCATCCAATATTGCTTCTCTTATAGCATCTTTAATAATTCCTACTTGTTTTGAAGGTGTAATATTAAATACCTGCATGATCATTTCCCCGGTGATGGGTGGCTGCCAGTTTCTAATACTGTCCTTTTCCTCCACTTCCTGCAAGCGTACTTTCACAAATTCAAATCCTTGTAAATATCTTTTTACTTTATTTTGATTTTTACTAGTAATATCAGCAGCACATAGTAACATTAAAAAATCAATGTCATCTCCAGCGTCAAATAATAATCGTCGAATGGCACTATCCGTTACATTTTCCTTAGTCAATGAAATAGGTCTTAAATGAAGGGCAACCAACTTTTGTACCATTTTCATTTTTTCATTTAAAGGCAATTTTAATTGTGTAAATATTTTGGGCACCATTCTTGCACCTACTACTTCATGCCCATGAAATGTCCATCCAAATCCCGTTTCGAATCTTTTTGTTTTTGGTTTTGCTATATCATGAAGCAACGCAGCCCATCTTAACCAAATATCATCGGAGGTTCGTGCAACATTGTCAAGCACTTGCAGTGTGTGCGAAAAATTGTCTTTATGCCCAATGCCATCAAGGGTTTCAGCACCTTCCAATTGCAATAATAAAGGAAATATATGTTGTAATAAGCCCGCTTCTTTTAATAAATACCAACCCTTAGACGGTGTTTTCGTCATCATTATTTTTTGCAACTCATCGGTAATACGTTCTTGAGAAACAATTTTAATGCGATCGGCAATTTGCTGTATCCCTTTGAATGTTTCAGGGGTAATCGTAAAATCCAATTGTGTTGCAAATCGAATGGCACGCATCATACGCAAAGGATCATCATCAAAAGTTTGGGTGGGCTGTAAAGGGGTTTTTAATATTTTATTTTCCAAATCAGCTAACCCACCAAAAGGATCAATGATGTGTCCAAAATGGGAAACACTTAATTCAATAGCCAAGGAATTGACAGTAAAATCTCGTCTATTTTGATCATCTTCAATAGTGCCTGGACTTACTTCAGGTTTACGACTATCTCTTGCATAACTTTCTTTACGAGCTCCTACAAATTCAATTTCAATATCATCAAATTTTACCTGTGCAGTACCGAATGTTTTAAATAAAGCAACAGGTGGTGTTGGATGAAATAACTTAGAAAATGTTTGGGCTAACCCCATTCCATCACCAATGCACACTATATCAATATCCTTAGTTGGGCGACCTAATAATTTATCACGTACAAATCCCCCAACAGCAAAAGCAGGCACACCCATTTTAGCAGCGGCTTCAGCTACTGCTTTCAATAATTCGGTCTCTCTTGAATTAAGTTGAATCTGCATGTCGCAAATGTACTAATGTTGCTTCATTTGAACCAATGGAGCATACAATTGTTCCATTTGAATGGAATTTCCACAATTAAAATGATTCATCGGACATACTTTTCGGCCATGAATACCACAGGGTTTGCAGGATAATTTTTGCTTGGTCTCTACTATAAACGATTTATCTGACAGAGGTCCAAAACCAAAAGCAGGAATGGTTGAACAGAAAATAGCAACAACTGGTGCATTGACTGCCGATGCAAAATGCAAGGGGGCAGAATCATTCACATAACTTAATACTGCTCCTGCTTGCAAAGCAGCAGAACATAAATAAGATAATTGACCCGCTAAATTTACTACCCTCCCCTTAATTGACGCTTGTGTTGTAATTGAATCTAAAATTTGATCCCCTAATTCTTTATCACCAGGACCTCCAATGATATAAACCATTCCCTCAAAATCCAAATCATTTAAAAACCGAACCCATTGATCAAAAGGAAATCGTTTGGTAAACCAAACCGAGGCGGGTGCAATACAAATATATGGTTGAAGTTGAAATTGCTTCACTTTTTCAATATCGGATGGTGCTGGATATAATTGCGGATGACATAAAACCATGGCAGGATTAATTGCTTGAATCAAGGTATGATTTTTATGGATTTCGTGAAGGCCTTCTTGAATTGTCTCATGTTTAACTTTATGGGTAAATAAAAAAGAGAACGGATTTTTATCAAACCCAATTTTATTTGTGGCATTTGAAAATGCGGTCCATAAACCTGTTGCAGCAAACCTTTGTATGTTAATGACACTATGGTATTGTTGTAAACGAATTTGTTTTAAAACCTTTAACCAGTTGAGGTATTTATTTTGTTTTTTATCCCAAATAATTACTTCATGAATATAGGGATGTCCCGTAAATAAAGTCTCATTTCCTTTTCTGACAACAATGTCAATTTGAGCAGCAGGATATTGTAAATGCAATGAAGCAATAATCGAAGTACTGAGTACAACATCACCAATAAAGGCAGTTTGAATAATACAAAATTTTTGCATGTACGCCTTTATGTTTTCTAATGTCTAATAATTACTAATTTACCGTCCGTATCCCATTTTACAATTGAGGAAGGTTGTTGGAGTTCAGTTTCTTCCTGTCTATATTTAACAACATAATCAACCCCATCAATAATATCAAGTGAAATGTCATTATAACAAAGTGGAGTTGGATAGGACGAAATATTTGCCGATGTACTAACAATGGGTTTGCCAAATTGATGAATTAATGTTTGACAAAATTTATTTTTACAAACTCGAATTGCAACAGAACCATCAGCTGCCATTAAATTATTTGCCAAATTTTTTGCATTTTGATAAATAACTGTGGTAGGTTTATGAATGCCTTTAATGTAATCAAAAATTTGAAGTTCATTCATATTTACATATTCGAGTATCGACGATTCGCTTTCCACCAATACAATCATTGCTTTGGTATCAACTCTTTTTTTTAGTTCAAAAACTCGCTTAACTGCATGCTCGTTAGTTGCATCACAACCAATTCCCCAAACCGTATCAGTTGGGTATAATATAAGTCCCCCTTTTTCAAGTGTGGCTAAGCAGGATTGTATATCATCATTATAAGGAAACATACTGCAAATTAAACAATACCTGTTAAAATTGGCATGGAATATTGTGTAAAAGAATTGCTTTAATATATTGCTCCAACTTGTATTTTTGCCAAAACCAAAAAAATGGACTTAAAATCAAAAATTGAAGCAGCATGGAATGACCGTGCATTATTAAAGGAAGAAACTTACAGCAATGCCGTTCGTGAAGTAATTGAAGAAGTTGATAAAGGAAGATTAAGAGTAGCTGAGCCAGTTGAAAATGATTGGGTAGTGAATGAATGGGTGAAGCAAGCTATTTTAATGTATTTTGGAATACAACAAATGCAAACCTGGGAGTTAGCTCCATTTGAATTTCATGATAAAATGTTATTGAAGTCAGGATACGCAGCATTAGGTGTTCGTGCAGTTCCCCATGCAGTAGCGAGATATGGTGCTTACTTAGCAAAGAATGTAGTTTTAATGCCTAGTTACGTAAATATTGGGGCTTATGTTGGCGAAGGCACCATGGTAGACACATGGGCTACAGTGGGCAGTTGTGCACAAATTGGAAAAAATGTACACTTAAGCGGTGGTGTTGGAATTGGTGGTGTTTTAGAGCCTTTACAAGCAAGCCCCGTAATTGTAGAAGATGGTTGTTTTATTGGAAGTAGATGTATTGTTGTAGAAGGTGTGCATTTGGAAAAAGAAGTGGTATTGGGTGCGAATGTTGTTTTAACTAAAAGCACTAAAATTATTGACGTGAGTGGCGATACTCCTATTGAATATAAGGGACGTGTACCAGCTAGAAGTGTTGTAATTCCTGGTTCATATCAAAAAAGCTTCCCTGCTGGAAATTATCAAGTTAGTTGTGCTTTAATCATAGGTCAACGCAAACCAAGCACTGATTTAAAGACGAGTTTAAATGACGCTTTAAGAGATTTTAACGTAGCCGTGTAAATTTTATAGTTCCTTTATAAAAAATTTGGGGTGACCAAGACGAATCCCAATCACCCCCTATTATCCTTCCCCCAAAGGATAATTTTTTTATATTATATATTTCACTAATATTATTTGTATGTAAATTTTCTCATTAACAAATTTTAATCTTATTTTAGAAAGTTTTCTAGAATAGATAATAAAAGGAGTGAAAATTCAATATACACTACATTACATTGTTTATCTACAATATATATATTC
>CAIYUO010000097.1 GCA_903929425.1 uncultured Bacteroidota bacterium | reverse complement strand
ATTGGTTTATTTAGTGCCGATTTTACTCAGTATTCAGTTTGGAATGGAAAAGGTATAATGGTCAAACAAGAAAAAATAAAAGTTGATTCTATTATAAACAGTGTGCATTCCTTAGGAAAACAAATTCGATTTTATGGAAGCCCTGATTACTTAAATGCTTGGCAGCAATTTATAAAAATGAAAGTGGATTTTATCAACACAGATCATATTGTTGAATTGGCAAAATTTTTGAATACTTGGGGAAATAATAATGTTACGCTTTTACAAAAACAAGTTACCTATATGCCATCCTATAAAAATGATGGAGTGAATGAACCTGTTAAAAATATTATTTTACTCATTGGTGATGGTTGTAGCTTACCTCAATGGTATGCAGGTTATACGGCAAATGGTGGCTCCCTTACTACTTTTAATTTGAAGCATATTGGATTTTCAAAAACAAGTTCAGCTGATAATTATGTAACCGATTCAGCCCCTGGCGCTAGTTCATGGGCAACTGGCGAAAAAATAGAGAATAGACATTTAGGCATCAATGCTGAAGGAAAAAAATTAAATCTGATAACCGATATATTAGCAGCAAAGCAATTTAATATTGGTGTGATTAGTAGTGGTGATGTTTCGGATGCTACACCAGCTGCATTTTATGCACACGAAAAAGAAAGAGATAGCTCCATTGAAATCATAACCCAATTGAAAAATTCCAATATTCAAATTTTAGCTGGTGCTGGAAACGATAAAATTAATAATATAAAAATTCTTCAAAAGAAAAAATCAAACGAATTGAACCACCAAAATTTAGATAGCTTACTGCCCAATTATAATATCATTAATTCCATAAAGGATTTAAATACTTCATCGGCTAGCAAAACATTAGTCATAGATAAACAAGCTGGCTTATCGATGCAAGAAGGAAGAGGTGCTTGGTTAAGTACTGCTTTTGAGAAAATTTCCCAATCATTATCTACCAAGTCAAATAAACCCTTTTTTTTAATGGCCGAAGCTGCACAAATTGATTATGGTGGACATGATAATAACATAGCTTATGTAGTGAAAGAGGTATTAGATTTTGATGCACTCATTTCAAAGGCAATTCAGTTTGCTGATTCACATAAAGGAACTTTAGTGATCATAACTGGTGATCATGAAACGGGAGGCCTAACACTACATGATGGAAATTATAAAACCCAAACAGTAAGTAGTCAATTTGCTACCAATGACCATACGGGTATTCCTGTTCCGGTTTACGCTTATGGTTACAGATCCTATTTATTTGATGGGGTTTACGAAAACACCGCCATTTTTAATAAAATACTGGAGGCTATTAAGTAATTATTTTAGGTCTAAATTTTCAAGTGCTCCCCATTTGAATTCATTTGGATTTCCATTAGATAAGGCATTCCATAAAATTTCCCTGACCGTTAATTTACCCGTATTGGTATTGATAGTAACTAATTCAAATGCCAATTTTGTTTCATCTTTAACTGACAATCTTCCTTTCATTGGGCTATCTGTTCTTACGCAGTTTAAATTAATGTCTTTATTGGGTCCTTGATATTTGTAATATTCTGTAAAATTCTCATGTCCATGAAAATATACTTTTATGTTTTTGTGATTTTTTAAAAAAGCAACAAATGCATTTTGTTCAAACGTAGTTTCGCCTTTAACATCCTTACCATCCTTGTATCTTTCAGGCACTAGGTTTTCAAATTTATCTTCCTCGTTAATATCATGAATGCCATTAGGATTTTCAAAGAATCGAGGTTCTACATCAGGTATTGAATGTGCGAATAAAAAAACGGGGCTTGAAGGAGCAACCTTTTTAAGATCCTGCTCCATCCAAACTCTTTCAGCTGAGTCAGGATATAAACTCAAAAATATAAAATGTACTCCATTTAAATCCCTTGAATAATGTATTCTACACAAACTACTGTCAAACTGTTTTACAGGTTTATTAGGAATCATTAAATTATAAATACCTAACATGGAAGCTGGATCTTTTTTAGGAATCATAGGTCTATGAAATCCAATAGCGTTACTCATATCATGATTACCTGGCATCAGCCACAACTTTGATTTTTTATTTTTTGCATTCAGTATATGTAAACTATCTATAAAAACAGTTTTAAATTCGGCCCATGATTTTGTTGCTGTTTGAACCCCGTATTCCATTCTATTGGCAATATCTCCGGTAATGACTAAGGCATCAATACCTTTTATAAATTTATTAGATTGTTCGCCATTATCATTAGGGAACTTTGAACCTCCAATATGATTCATAACGCTAACCATCGCCAAATTCACATCAAATGCAGTCACATTGGTTTTACCTTGAAATTTATCTTTAACTAACCCAAAATGTACATCTGAGGTGAAAATAAATTGAATAACACTATCCTTTGTAAGATGGTTTGTTTTTTGGGCGTGGGTAAATTGAAAAACGAAATTGGTGCAAAATAACAATAAATAAAAGGGGGATACTTTTTTCATATAAAATAGATAGGGGTATAAAAATATTAAAATTTAACGTTATAAAAAAGGTGCCATCACTTTCGTTAAGGCACCTTTTATTCAATTAAAACTTTTCAAAATATTAGTGTTGGTTTCCTCTACCATTACTTTGATAACAACCTATATCTTTTCCTGGACCTGTAATTTCTGTTGCGCCCAATCTTAAATCTTGTATTACATCCGCTCTTGGAGCAAATCCTGTAAAGCCTGCACCAATACATGGCGAACTTGGTTTTAATGCATAGTTTGAAGTTCCTACCACTGCAATATCTCTTAATTGTAATCCCGCTGGCAAAGGCACAGGGGCATTAATAAACTGAGGATTATTTGCACCAACTACGGCAGCATTAGCAGTATATACTTGTCCAACAGCCCAACCAGCAGGTAAATAAGTTGAAGGTTTAGGTATATCCGTTTCCATTGGTTTGCTAATAGCAGTGCTCACCGATAAGGAAGGAATAAACTGACTTGCTACCGATAATGAATCGGCATAATAAAAGTTGTAACCATATTTTAAATTTGCAGTGTCAGCAATTGGGCTGTTTACAACTCTTAATCCAAACTTACAGTTCACTATTAAGTTATTATAAGCCATGCCACCAGCACCTTCTTCAAAATTAATGGAGCCACCGCGACCCGCAGCTGAACGACGGTATCCACAGTTAATCATGGTATTATTGTAAATACGCACATTAGAACCTGGCTTACCTACTGCAACGTTAATATTAGATACCTTAGGACCGTTGGTTGCCATACCTATACATAAATTGTAAGCAAAGTCACCAATGGTTCCTGCTTTTGAGTTCATAGCTTCGCCTCCTGTGTATCCACATTTTTCAAAAGTATTTCTCATCACATGAATCTTTCCACCATTAATTCTAAAAGGATCATCGGTACTTCCATAAATCCATGAATCCTCTAAAATAAAACTACCATCAGGATTCGCAAAGTATACCGAATAAGGACTTGAGCTGCCTGTAAAACTTTTCATGGCCGAACTAATGGTTGCACCGCCAAAATCAACGTGGGTCCATTTGATAACAATTAAAGGACAGGTTGTAGCTCCTGTAACACCCGTCCATTTTCCTTTTAAGGCAGGATCTAAATCAGGATTTGAACCTAATTGATCGGTTTTTGTAACACCCGGATAAGTTAAATAAATGGGCGCTTCCTTAGTACCTAAACATAATAAAGAACCTTTTACGCCTAAACCTACTGGAACACCCCCTGTACCTGTAAAATTAACAGTTACACCTGGTTGAATAATTAAGGTATCGCCTGTGTTTACGAAAATATCGCCACTCACAGTATATGTTTTACCAGCTAACATGGTTCCTTTAATGGCACCTGTCAATGGAGTAGATTCACTAATAGGAGAAGCTGGAACAATCACCGCTTGCCAAAGATCTTTTGTTTCATCTGCTTTAGTACAAGAAGCAAGTCCGAGTACTAAAATTGCTATTAAATAGGTGAAATTTTGTTTCATTTTATAGAATTAAATTTTAATTAAAGTTTGTAACGGATTCCAAATAAATAAGTAGTTCTATAAAAATCCTTTTGGATAATTATTTTATTTGCTGGATCGGATTGTAATGCTAATGGTCTTGAACCACTACCCGCTATGTAAGTATCATATGACTGGTGTAATGATAATTCCAATGGTGCATCCGTTAAGTTGTTGATTTTTCCATAAAAAGAAAGGTGTTTACCAAATTTCTTTTCAAATGAAAGGTCCAACTGTGTTGTTGGAGACTGCCAGTAATTTAAGCCAGCATAAGGGCTAACAAAACTAATACGCTCTCCTGTGTAAACAACTGCAGCTTGGAAATCGAAACCAATTTTTGGATTTTTGTATATGAATGACACATTACCTACGTGATTGGATTGTCCTTGTAATGGTCTTGTTTCAGACACACGCTTTGATACAATTTGACCAGCCGTATTACGGTATGAGAATATTAAACTATCATTGGTAATACTTGAATTGGTAAAGGTATAATTTGCAGAAATTCCGAATGAACCAATGAATTTCGCAGCAACTGCTTCAAAACCATAGTTAGTTGCTTTACCAATATTTACTGGTTGCAAATACAAACTATTAATGTTTTTTGGCTTCACCGCTGAAATCTCAATTGGGTTTTGGATGTCCTTATAAAAACCACCCAACAATAATTGATCTGATCCTTTGCTATATAATTCATAACGAATATCTAAATTATCAGCAACGGTATGTTTTAAATTAATAGGATCTCCCACTTCTTTAAAAAATTCACCATCCGCACCATCAGGAATTAATTCAGAAAAACCAGGTCTTGCGATAGCTCTATAATAAGCAAAACGTAAATTTTGATTAGGCGTAATTGCAAATTTCATTTGAGCACTAGGTAGTAAATCGGTATAAGTGATTGTGCCAGATTTTGCCTGAACGTCATTAGACAATAAAGTCTCATAGTGTTGATTAGTTCCTTCTGCTCTTAATCCACCTAATAATTCAAGACGGCTTGACAAGTTCCATTTACCTTGTAAATAACCAGCCGTGATTTTTTCTTCAAAAGTGTAGTTATTACCATTTAATCCTGGTGCTCCATCACTTGCTGGATTGAATATGAACTGTGCATTATTAATATTGCTATATACAGAACCTAACAAAGGTTTTAAAGAATAAGCAATGTAAAAATTATCTCTGTTTTTGTCTCTATATAAACCACCTGCCTTTAATTCTAAATCTCGACCCAATAAACTAGTGTTTTTGGTATAATTCAAATAAGCAGAAATGTCTTTATCTCTATTGCTTGTCCAAATTCTTGACATGGATTGCAATTTGTCTGCAGTTAAACTTGTTGCAACAATAGCGTATTGATGTGTAAAGGTTGACTGATCAGGTGTTTTACTTTTAGCTAATGAATTCGCTATTGACCAATCAATTTTATCGGAACTTGATAATTTATGTTCCCCCTGTAAAGTAGTGTTATTGATTGACTGGAAGGTCCATTGACTTCTTTGTGAATTATCAACCACTGAGTTTAAAGCTACTGTATCCCAAATAAAACGAGTCGTGAAATCATCTAAATTAACATAAGTATTAATGATTGCAATTTTGTTGTTCTTATTAATACGGTAATCTAATTTAGCATTCAATCCTTTTCTTTGACTTTGAACAGAATATTTTCTTAATTGTAGATCAGAGAATAAAGGAATATTATTTAAACCTGGTTGGGAGTTAGGTAAAAAGAAATTGGAAGTAGCTCCACGATAAATGTTTTGAAAACTACCAGAAACAATAAATCCAAATTGATTATTTTTTCCAAATCTGTTTCCAGCAGTTAATCCAAAAGTGGAGTTAACTGGATTTGAAACATTGGTATAGTTTAAATGTGCTACAGGCAAATCATTTAAATTAGCAGCATATGTTGCACCAATTCTTTGGCTTGGCGCTGAGTAATTCATTGTTGAATTATCAAACTTGCTAAATTGTTGATCAGGGAAGGATGTGTTAAATCCTGCTGCCGCATTCGCTTGTAAAATTAAACGATCCGGCGCGTCCTTCATAACTAGGTTAATAGTACCTCCAATGGCATCACCTTCCATACTTGGAGTTAAACTTTTACCTACTTCCAAACGCTCTAATAATTCTGAAGGGAATAAATCCAAAGGAATAAATCTATTTTTATTATCTGGACTAGGAATTTTGATACCATTCACTAAGGTATTAATGTATCTTTTTTCCATACCTCTAATAATTGGATATCTTGCCTCACCTGAACTACTTTTTTCAATCGTTACACCACTTACTCTTTGTAAAGCATTGGCTACGGTGATGTCTGGTAATAATTGAATATTTTTTGATGACAATACATTTATAATGGGGTCAGCCACTTTTTCTAATCTTCTTACTGACTTGTCGTTGTCTTTTCCATTTGAACTTACAGTAACTGATGATAATGCTGAGGAAGTTGGCTCAAGGTTAATATCTACTACCTTTACATCACTAGCATTATTTAAGGCAACTTCTTGTGAAGCTGACTTAAAGCCTGCGTAAGTTACTTTAATAGCATACTTTCCTGTACTTATATTTTTAAAATTATAAGTACCGTCCAATTTAACCAACACTGTTTTGTTGTTAATAGATACCGTTGCGCCTACAAGAGGCTCTCCATTACTTGCATCTACAACTCGGCCTTTGATATCACCTGCAAAGCTGTTTAATGTAAACAATAGTAAAATTGGAAGAATAACGCAGTTTAGTTTTTGCGTTAATAAATTACCATTCATGTGAAAATGTTTAATGAATGGCAAAGTTAAATTGGCAAAATTGTTAAACACACTTCAACACATTATCCAAATGTTAAGTTATTATTACTTAAATGTTAACTTGATGTATTGCTAAGCTACTGCTGGAGCCTAAAGCATAAAAATAAAATTTACAACAAATGAAATAAAATGGGTTTATCAGACCAATTTGTTGTTTCCTCAATCCAAGGACTTGTATGATTTTTGATATTAGATAAAATATCCCAGGCGGTTTGCATATTGGCCTTTTTCAAAGGAACATTTTTGTATTCCAAATTTTGAACCACTTTTCCAACAATTTCACCATTTGCCAAATAGGCTGTTTTGTTAAATATTTTACCAATTAGGTGGTCTTTTTTTCCAAAGAAACAATCCCCAATTAAAATACCGTGTACATGCTCTTGAGACAAATCCATGATCATCATGTTTTGAATATAAGCAACTGCTTCCCCTTTTTGATTAAGAATTGTGTACATATTTAATTATTTTTTTTTGTATTGATGAGTATGTCTATAATATCCTCAGTACTATGTTTTAAAGATAAAATTATAGGTTTTTTATGTTCAACCCAATTAACAAATTGTTTACTAAAATCATGGTTAATTTTTTCCAAAACCATCACACCCATGTTTTCAAGTGCTTTCGCATTACATGCTTGTTCAAAATGTTTTAGAATTGGGATACTTAACACTTTTTTATTCATATACATGGCTTCAGCAGGGGTTTCAAAGCCGCCAGCTGTTATAATACCATAACACCTTATAAGGCTACTTGTAAATTGCTCGTTATTAATAGGATAATAGGTGATATTTTTATTACATACAATACGATCAACTTGTTTTGTAAATACTTCAAAATGAAATTGAGGTTGTCCTAAAAAATGAGGCGCTAAAAAATCAATTGAATATTGTGGTAAATAAACAGTTATATGACCATCATTGATTGGATTGGCTTGGATGATTTCACTTTTTATAATGGGATTATAAATGTTTTTATCATATTGTTCGAAATGCAATCCAATATGAGCATCACTTTTTACAAATTTTTCAAGTATTAAATTCCCAATAAAACTATGGTGGTTAGCCCTTGGTGTTTTTTTGCTTTGAAAGCTAGCTTGATGACCAAAATGAATGCTATGTACCTTTTTAAAGGAGCAGGCTAAAGAGGTTACAAAATCAAAATCATTAATGACTAAGTCGTACTTTTCAACAGGCAAATTTTTAGCATCATTAATTACATGGTATGACAAAGAACTGATTATTTTTAAATAGTCAAGGCCACCTGTATTTTTATAAAATAAACTTACCCCCTTGCTCCTATATTTAATTGGAATAACACTATTTAAATGGGCATTGGAACCGCTTAAAAAAAAATCAACCTCTCCATATTTTTTCAAAAAAGGATACAATTCAACGGCCCTGCTTAAATGGCCATTACCAGTACCTTGAATCGCGTAAAATATTTTCATGAAAGCCTATTATAGAGAAACCTGAAAAGCTACCTCCTTCGTCATTACATTTAGTTCCGTATTCAAATGTACGATTTTAATTTTTTCAGATGACAAATGCTCAAATTGCTTAGGGTCATATTGGTATAAATGCCAAGCATTATCATAATACTCTAATGAGGTAGAATTTTCGATCCAATCACCGCTATTTAAATAAGTAACTGACCCTTTTTCAGTGGTAACCACTCTTTGTTGTGGTTGGTGAATATGGCCACATATAACATATTGATAACCATTTTCAATAGCCAATTCAGCAGCAGTTTGTTCAAAATTACCAATCCAAGAAACTGCTTGTTTCACCCCATTTTTCACCTTTTTACTAAAACTTAACTTTTCTCTACCCATTAATCTTGAAATCCAGTTAAAAAGGCTGTTTAACAAAATCAATAAGTCATATCCGTATCCACCTAATTTAGCTAAAATTTTTGCACTTCCTTTAGTCGTTCTATCAAATACATCACCATGAAATACCCAGTTTTTTTCACCATTTATTTCAAATACAATTTTATCCGTTAATTGGATATTTCCCATTTCAAAATCGGCATATTTACGAAGGGCTTCATCATGATTGCCAGTAATATATACTACTTTGGCTCCCTTACTAGCCATGCTAAAAATTTGTTTAATAACAGCCATATGACTCGCAGGGAAAAAACGCTTATTAAACTGCCAGATATCAATAATATCTCCGTTTAAAATCAAGGTTTTTGGTTGAATACTTTTTAAGTAGTTTAATACTTCCTTAGCTTGGCATCCAAATGTGCCTAAATGTATGTCACTAATAACGCAAACATCCATTTCACGTTTATCCATGGGTAGTAATTTATGTAAAATACGTTTAAATGAATCGATAAATTGCTCATTAATTATTAATAAATCATTAACTTAATGACCATATATTAAAGCATTTATTAGTTTTGATAAATTCGTATTGAAATTGAACATCTTATGAAAGACAAATTTATAGCAAGGGATATTAGTTGGTTAAGTTTTAATGGTCGTGTATTGCAAGAGGCCAATGATCCGACTGTGTCATTAAGTGATAGGGTTCGATTTTTAGGTATATTTTCCAATAATTTGGATGAATTTTTTAGGGTACGCGTAGCCACCTTAAAAAGAATGTCTGAGTTTGTCAATAAAAAAGGCAATATAAATGGCATCGACCTAATTGAAAGTCCTCAAGCTATATTGGATCAAATACAAACCATTGTACTAAAGCAACAAAATGAGTTTAATAGAATATGGCAAAATATTAATAAGGAGCTAAAAGCCAATAAAGTATTACTGGTGGATGATAAAAAATTGACCATTGAACAAAAGCATTTTGTGAAGCAATATTTCGATGACGAAGTGCGACCTTATATCATTCCCTTAATGATTGAAAATGTACCTGAGTTGCCCTATTTAAGGGATAAGAGCTTGTATATGGCTATAGTAATGAGCAATAAAAACAATGCTTACAACCAAAAGTTTTCGCTCATTGAAGTGCCGTCAAGGTCAATAGGTCGCTTTATTCAATTACCTTCTAAAGCAGGTACATCCAGTATTATATTGCTTGAGGATTTAATTAGATTTAACCTCCCTATTATATTCTCGCATTTTAAATTTAATAAATTTGAAGCGCATATATTTAAAATCACCAAAGACGCTGAGATAGATTTAGATCAAGAAATTGGTATGAATTTTATTGATAAAATTTCAAAGGGAATTAAAAACCGACGTAAAGGAAAGCCAGTACGTTTTGTATACGAAAAAGAGATGAATGCTGAAATTTTAGAATTTTTAATTCAAAAATTAAAATTATCTCGTAAAAGCAGTATTATTCCAGGTGGGCATATTCATAATTTCAGACATTTCATGGATTTCCCAAATGTAATCCCTGTAAAAAGTAGTCGCCCGGCAGCACTTATACATCCCGCTTTTAAGAAAAAGGATTTAATATCGGATGTAGTGTTAAAAAAGGATGTGATGTTACATTTTCCATATCATAGCTACGATCCTATTATTGATATGTTGAGAGAAGCGGCTATGGATGATACGGTGGTGAGTATCAAAATTACAGCCTATCGATTGGCAAGCAATTCAAAAGTAATTAATGCCTTAATTAATGCTGCCCGAAATGGTAAACAAGTAACGGTGTTTTTAGAACTAAAAGCACGATTTGACGAGGAAGCCAATTTAGAATGGAAAACCATTATGGAGGAAGAGGGCATTAATGTGTTAGTAGGGGTTCCCAATAAAAAAGTGCATGCAAAACTTTGCATCATTCAAAAAAAGCTAGGTACAAGGTTAGTGAAATATGGTTTTATTAGTACGGGTAATTTAAATGAAAAAACAGCAAGGGTGTATGCCGACCATTGTTTATTAACTGCTTCAACTACTATAATGAATGAAGCAAATCGAATTTTTAATTATTTAGAAAACTGGCAATTAGGGGATAAGCCAATTGCAAAAATGCGCAATTTACTGATTTCACCCATTAACATGCGAAACTCAATTATTGAATTCATCAATAATGAAATTGCAAATGCCAAAAAAGGTAAAAAGGCGCAAATCATTGTAAAATTAAACTCAGTAACTGATGTTGTTTTAATTGAGCATTTATATAAAGCCGTAAAGGAAAATGTGGAGGTGCATTTAATCATTAGGGGAATAACCACCCTAAAAGCGAATCATGATAAAATGAATGCCAAATTAAACGCTATCAGTATTGTAGACCAATATTTGGAACACGCAAGGGTTATGATTTTTCATAATAATGGAAATGAAAAAGTATATATTTCAAGTGCGGACTGGATGGTTCGAAACTTAGATCATAGAATTGAAGTTGCAGTTCCCATTAATGACAAACTAATAAAAAAGGAATTAATTGATATTATTAATATACAGCTTAAGGACAATCAAAAGGCAAGGGTGCTTGACTCTGAATTAATGAATAAATATGTACCTTTGGTAGGTAGAAAATTTAAATCACAGGAAGAGACTTACCAGTACTTAAAAGGAAAAAAATAAAAATTGATACTAGCCGCCATTGATATTGGAAGTAACGCAGCAAGACTTTTGATTAGTGAAGTTGTTAAAGAAGGTAAAGAAATTGAGTTTAATAGATTAAATATTTTACGTATTCCACTTCAGCTTGGATTTGATGTATTTGAAAAAGGATTTATTGGAAGTCGTAAAAAAAAGATGCTCATTGATACCATCAAGGCCTATAAACAGCTGATGAAGGTGTATGAGGTGGAACATTATATGGCATGCGCCACCAGCGCAATGCGAGATGCTTCTAATAGCAAAGAAATTATCAAGGAAATTGAAACTGAAACAGGTATTGAAATTGAAATTATTTCAGGTGAATTAGAAGCCGAAATAATTTATGAAAATCATATTGCCGAACTTTTAGATAAAAACGACAGTTATTTATATATGGACGTAGGAGGTGGTAGTACTGAATTAACCCTATACCATAATAGTGAATTAGTTTTACAAAAGTCAATTAATATAGGCACCGTAAGGTTACTGACCAATAAGGTTAAGGACGAAACCTGGGATGAACTTAAGGAAACCTGTAAAAACATAGCCAAAAAATATACGCATATTACAGGCATTGGTTCAGGCGGCAATATCAATAAAATTTACTCACTGCTTAGATCCAAGGATGATATATACTTATTAGCTGGCCCAGTAAGGGAAATGCATAAGGATATGCAGCAATTAAGTGTCGAAGAAAGGATGAAAAAATACAATATTAAAAAAGACCGCGCAGAGGTGATTGTTCCAGCTTTATTAATTTACAATAACATATTTAAGTGGTGCGGTGTTGAACAAATTTTAGTACCTAAAATTGGTTTGGCCGACGGTTTAATTCAACATTTATATGACATTGTTTTGAAAGAACATTAATTAAAAACTTATTTAGTTTTTACAAGCGTATACGATTGTTTTAATTGTTTTTTGCGCCATTGTCAATCCAACAATAAATAGCACTTTTTTGAGTACTGGTTAAAGTTGATCCTTTAGGCATTCTGCCAGATGATACAGAAGCTCTGATTTGAGCAGCATTATCATGTACCACTTGATAATTATTTAATGCAGCCGCATTCAATCCATCATGACATCCACTTAAATTACATGTTGATTTGAATAATGGTGTAATGGTACTAGCGTAACTTGTATTTGCATCACATGTTGTATTTGCGGCTGTAGTATTACTATCAGTTTTTGAACATGATATTATTACAAAGCACAAAATAAATGTAAGCATGGTTAATAGGTAATATATTTTTTTCATTAGGTCTTGATTTAAAGTTTATTCAAAAATACAAAAAGCGTCTCAATGTGATGAGACGCTTTTTTATTATATATAATCTAACAATTTTTTAAATACTAGCTTATTTCCATACTGTCCAACCTTTCCACCAAGTTTGATTTGTTCCTGATGGTGCAACTGCTCCTCTGAAGGTAGCTGTTTTATCAAAGAAAGCATTTTGTAATTTAACATCAGTGAAACTTCCATTTGATTTATAATCTAATGAAGTACCTAAACCTAAACTTCCGATAATAACACCATTTACAGTTGCTGCATTAATGTTACCTGAAGGACCAGCACTCGCATATGGAGTAAAGTCAGGATTAGTGTAATTAAACGGTTGGATTATTTTTAAAACATCAGCTGATGATGAATTTAAAATAGTATTATTATAAGAAGCAGTAGAGAATATTGCTAATACATCAGCAGTTGTTTTATTGGTAGTTGCTCCTGATTTACCAACATACTCTAAGTCAGCTAAGTTACCAGCTAAAGTTACATTCTTTAATACAATAACACTATCCACTAAGTTTTTATAAGTTGAACCATTCGTAGTTACTTTTGACTCATCAATTGTAATACCACGAGGCCATCCAGCTATAATTGAATTTTGGATAGAAATACCAGAGTTTCTTCTGATTTGAGCACCAGCATAAAACAAGCTATTTCCTTTACCATAAGTTGGGTGAATTCTTGGTCCAATTGCAGTCATATTTGAAAATACAGCTGTAGTTTTTGGAGAAAAATCAGCACCATTACCATCATTATCTGATTCAAAAGCTTCAGAGTTAGAGATATCCGCGATTGCAGAATCTCTTAAAGCAATACCAAATTGAACATTACCAGAGAAACCAAAGTCAGTATCAAAGTCATCATCCTGAGTTTTATAAGCAATTAAGTACTTACAGTTAACAGTACCACCAAACCACTCATAAGCATCATCCTTTGCATAGGTAACTTGAATGTGATCAATTGTTGTACCATTACCCACACCAGCCATTGTTAAACTATTCAACTCATTATCTGGTTGGTAAGCATAACCTGCATATTCAATTCTAACATATTGTAAAATACCACTGTTGTCAGCATCATTAGCAGTTGGGAAATCTGGATCACCAGAACCTGCTAAACCGTACCCTACTGTTGCGTCGTTTACACCACCTTCCACTGAAGTTAATCCTTTGTATGAAGTACCTTTCCAAGTTGTTGATTGGTTAACTGTAGCTGAACCTAATAATACGATACCACCCCAGTCACCTGATGCAGGATTTACTGAAGCTGAAGTAAATACGATAGGCTTATCAGCTGTACCTTTTGCTACTAATTTTGCACCACGGCAAATAACTAAAGCAGCAACTTCAGTACCAGACTTACCCATTACTTTAGCACCTTCTTGAACTGTAACAGTAACACCTTTGGTTACATATACAAGACCAGAAAGGTAGTTTACATCCTTTGCAAATAATGTAGTGTCTTTAGTGATTTTACCTGATAAAGTGATTGTATTTGATACAACACCTACAGGAGCAACTTCCTTCGTTACTACGAAGATTTCTTTTTCGCCGTCTGTTTCAATCTTTCTACAACCAGTAATGGCTAAAAAAGCTAGAGATAAATAAAATAATTGTTTCATTGTTTTTTGTATTTAAAAAAAGTTTTTGATTTAGTTTATTATAAAGAGTAATTAATTGTTATGCCATAAGTAGTACCAAATTTTCTAGAAAAACGTGTACCATCTGTTGAACTATTATAATCCGTATTGCTTGTATTGTTTTGATAGAAAATTTGACGTTGATTTAAAATATCAGAAATAGTCAATTTAACCTCAGCTTTGTTATTTGAAAATTTCTTACTTACTTGAAAGTCAAGTAAAGCTCTTGGATTTTCATAAACATCAGGTGAACCAGAACCTGCTTGAATATCACCAACTAAGTAAATACGTTTTCCTACTTGGTTAATTAAGGCAGTCATGTTAAATCCTTTTTCAACTACATCATATAATAATCCAGCATTTAACAAATAAGGTGATTGACCTTGTAAAGCTCTACTTATTCCAATATTAGCATCATCAATTTTAGAATTGATATAAGAGGCATTCGCTTGGAAAGTAAAACGCGTATTTAATTTTTTTCTTACATCAAATTCAGCACCAAATGCAGTTGCTTTAGCGGCATTTTGGAAAGAGAATAAACTTGATCCACCAGAACCTTCTTGATAAACACTTTCAATTGGATTTTCAAAATTCTTATAAAAAACACCTACTGAGAAAGTTTCACCAGCTGATGGATATAATTCATAACGTAGGTCAGTATTGGTGATTTTTGTACGCTTTAAGTCAGGGTTTCCTGATACAGAAGCATTTAATTCAAAATCATAAATACTTAAGGCAGATAACTCTCTTAATTCAGGACGAATCACTGTTTGAGAAGCTGTTAAACGTAAGTTTGATTTATCACCCACTTTAATGGTAGCATTAACACCTGGTAAGTAATCGGTAACTTTTGAATAAGTGTGACGAGGGTCCCACTTTTTAACAGAACCAACTAATTGGTCGAAATTTTCAACTCTTAAACCCCAAACCACTCTTAATCCATCAGACAATTTATTGTCAAATTGTAAATATCCAGCGTTTAAAATGGTATTTGCTAAGTATCTAAAATTTCTATTTTGAATAGAGTTAAAAGCAAATTTGTTATCTGTTCCATTTCCAAAATTATCAGCTGCAAAAGCACTTGAAGCATCCAATAATCTTAAAGCAGCATTGTCCTTTGGTAAAAATATTGCGAATAATTGAGCGTCATATAAACGGTCTTTTACTTGACCCATATAACCTGCCTTAACCGTATTTTGTTGATTTACTTTGAAAGTTAAATCACCGCCACCTGTATAAATATAATCAGATAAGGTTTGGTATACACGGCTACCTGACTGTTGTGATAATGTATTTGAAATGTTTAATACATAAGGATCAGTGCCAGCCAATGATTTAGTGTATAAAATTCTTCTTTGGTCAGGGCTGTAACTATCTAAAATATTAAAGGCACCATACCAATTGAATTTTAATTTTTGTGAAATACTATGTTCACCATTTATTTGGTTGGTTACGAAAGTATTTTGACCAAAAACAAACTCATTACCTTTTACTAACTGTTGTCTATCATATACTGTACCTGTACGTTGTGTATAAGTATTAGCTGTTTTTACATTCACAATTGACTTGATACTAATTTTATTCAAAGGATTCAAAAAGATGGACAAACCAGCAATCGCACCCATGTTGATATCATTAATGTATTTTTTATCATTTAATTCAACATATGAAGTAAATCCAGTATTACTTAACTGATTTTGATTGTTGATATTATCTTGAAAACGATTAGCATTTGCATAGCTTATACCAATTAATCCACCAATTTTTTTACCAAGAAATGTACCCGTAAATCCACCATTCATTTGAACACTTACATTAGGCTTAGCTGTTGAAGTTAACGGCGACCAATTACTTGCCATGGTTTTACCTAATGCAGTTTTTGCAGCGATACTTGAAGTATCAAAATTTGACTTAGTAGTATAACCATTTGGTAATGATCTTGTACCATCGTCAATTCCTAACCAATCGGTTTTACCACCTTTATCTTTTAAAAATTCTTTCCCAGTGATTAAACTATTTGCACTTGTTCCTAATTGAACATTAAAAAAGTTTTTTGAAGGAATATCTTTTGTATTTACTTGAATCAAACCACCTGCCCACTCACCTGGTAATTCAGGAACAAACGCTTTATTGATGATAATGTTATCAATAATTTGAGATGGGAACAAATCAAATGAGAATGTTTTACGATCAGGCTCGGTACTTGTTAATAAAATACCATTCAACATAGCTTGGTTATATCTATCAGCTAAACCTCTAACTATAATAAATTTACCTTCTTGAATGGAAGCACCAGGTGTTCTTTTTAAAATTTCAGCAGTATTACGGTCTGGGCTTCTTTTGATTGACTCTGAAGAAATAACAGAAGCAACTGTATTAGTATTACGTTGAAATGCAATTAAAGCATTATCTGTTGATCCCTTGTTAGTACCTCGAGTAGCTGATACAGTAACGTCATTTAATTTCTTGCCACCTTCCTCTAAAAATATATCTGCAGTCACTTCTTCACCAGCAGCAGTTGCTTTTATATTAATTGTTTTTTCCTTGTATCCAACATAAGAAGCACTAATCGTGTAATCTTTATTTACATCAATGGTAAATGAAAAACGTCCTTCAACATCGGTTTTTGTAACTTGATTTCTGTCAGCTTTCAAGCTAACAGTTACGCCTATCAAAGACTCATTTTTTGTATTGGTAACTTTACCTGCAACTTTTGCTTTTTGAGCAGATGCAAAAATGGTGGTAGCTATTAAAATGGTAAGTATGAATATCCTTTTCACGGTATATTTTTGTTTGTACCGCAAATATTAGACTCTAATGTTACCAAATTGTTACCACAATGTGAACTAAATATTAACTTTAGATAATATTAAGAATTATATAACTATATGATTATCAGTAATTTTGATAATTACGCTAGATACAAAATTTCCTTATTTAAACTTTCTGTGATTTTTTATTCGAAAATACTAGTCCAGTCCGCAAATGCTAATCCAAGTGATATACACTATGTAAATCATCGGTGTTTTTGAAATTAACCCCTAAGTCATGAATGAGTCCGTCTTTTACATCATATACCCAACCATGAAGGTGTAAGTCCTGTCCACGCTTCCAAGCGTTTTGCACAATACTAGTTTTTCCTAAATGAAATACCTGTTCAATCACATTGAGCTCCACAAATCGGCGGCCTCTTTTATTTTCGTCTTTAATGGCATCAAGCTCTTGATAGTTGATGCGATAAACGTCTTTCAAGTGTCTTAACCAGTTATCAATAAGCCCTAATTGTTTATTATGCATGGCAGCTAAAACACCGCCACAACCGTAGTGTCCGCAAACAATCACATGCTTCACTTTTAAAACTTCTACGGCATAGGACAATACACTCAACATATTCATATCACTATGTACCACCATATTGGCAATATTTCGATGCACAAATACATCACCTGGTTTTGTGCCTGTAATTTGATTGGCAGGAACACGACTATCCGAACACCCAATCCATAAATATTCAGGATTTTGTGTATTGGCCAAATTATTAAAAAAATCAGGATCTATTGCAATTTGTTCAGCAACCCATTTTTTATTGTTTTCTAGTAATTTATTATATGATTTTTCCATGTAATGATTTTTATATATTTCAAAGTAAAATTAGGGATAATTAAGTTAGTTTTAAACAATGAATATAACCGTAGAAGTACTAGGCTGGATTGCCTCTGTTTTAATTGTAGGCTCCTATGCATTTAACATTTCAGGCCGTTTACAAACTAACAATAAATGGTATGTTTGGGCAAATATTATAGGTGGTTTGTTTTTTGTAATCAATACCTATTTTCATCATGCCTACCCCAGTATGGTAGTAAATACTATATGGGTCATTATTGCTATTGTCATGATTTTAAAAAACAAAAAGTAATTCCAATTAACCAGCAAAGCAATGAATTGGGCGAGAAGTTTTTATATTAATTATTTTATAAAATTTACTATACTGAGTGTTGTAACTGGTTTTTTAGTTGGTACCGCTACTGCTGTATTTTTAATTTGTCTTGACGCGGTAACCACCTACAGAGAAAGTCACAACTGGTTAATTTTTTGTATACCCATAATGGGCCTTTTAATTGGTTGGTTATATTTTAAATATGGTGGCACAGTAAAAAAAGGAAATAATTTAATTATTGAACAACATAGGAGTGCACAAAAAGAAATCATCCCTTTTGTAATGGCCCCCCTCGTATTTATTACAACACTCTTAACCCATTTAGTTGGAGGATCAGCTGGTCGTGAGGGAACAGCTGTTCAAATGGGAGGCGCTATAGTCGATCAACTTACAAATAGGTTTAAATTAAATGAGTCCGAAAGAGGCACCCTATTAATCATGGGAGTAAGTGCTGGATTTAGTGCAGTATTTGGCACTCCTTTTGCGGGTGCTGTATTTGCACTTGAATTAATGATATTTAAAAATTGTAAATGGACCGATGTTTTACCTAATTTTTTGGCGGCTTTTGGCGCCCATTATGTGTGTTTATTTTGGGGCGTACATCATACTATATATGTAATTGAATTAATTCCGGCTGTTAATGTAAAAACAATTTTATTTGCGATTATAGCGGGAATTTTATTTGGATTGACTGCTTTGTTTTTTACGCGTTTGCATAAATTTTGGTCTTACTTATTTGGAAAAATTAAAATTGAAATAGTAAGATCCTTGATAGGTGGATTCATTTTAATGATTATCATTTTATTATTAGGTACTCAAAAATATATTGGGCTTGGTATCCCAACTATATCGAATGCATTTTTATATCCAGCAGGTAATTATGATTTTATTATTAAAATAATACTAACCACTTTTACCTTAAGTGCCGGTTTTAAGGGTGGCGAAGTAACTCCTTTGTTTTTTATAGGCGCGACTTTAGGTAATATTCTTATTTGGTTTATTCCTTTGCCCATGGCATTGCTAGCAGGGATGGGATTTGTAGGGGTATTTGCGGGTGCAACGCATGCTGCCATCACGGGCATTGTATTAGGAATAGAAATGTTTGGATTACAAGCAGGCATTTATATTGGTGTAGCAAGTATCGCTGCTTATTTCACATCAGGTAGCGAGGGCATTTATACCGCACAGCTTAAAGAAGGTATTAAATATAAAGTTTACAATTATTTGAAGCGAATTTCTATACTTTAATCAGCTTTTTATGGCAATACTGAAATTAGCGAAGAGGAACCGATGAAAAAAGGTTAAGAGGTTCTCATGACTGGTCTCGTTAAGCAAGTTGGGCCACCGCCACCTTTAACACTTATTTCAGCACCTTGGTATTCGATTACTTTACAACCTGCTTTTTCTAACCTTGATTTTGTAATTGGATTTCCTTTTACCATTAAGCAAACGCGAGGCGCTAATGCCAAAACATTACAACCCATGCTATCAAATTCTTCATCAGGCACTTCCACTAATTCATAGCCACGTGTTATTAACTCATTTCTAAATACTATCGGAATTAAGGGCGAGTACACTACGGCTAAATTTTTATCTACTGGACTCAATACAGACATTAAATGAAATACATCCGACGGCCCTTTATAATGTGGCATAGGAACCGACATCACATGAACGCCTAATGGCGCCAATAAATTAGTTAGTTGGCGGATACCTTCCTCATTCGTGCGATAGGTATGACCCACCGCTAAAGTTTTATCATCTAACCAAGCAACGTCCCCACCTTCAACGGTTCCAGGAGCAGTAATAACACCTAATACTGGAATCCCATTGGCTTCAAAGGCACGTTGCTCTGCAGCAGGTTCTTTAATGCGGCCTTCTTTACCCATATTACAAATAATCATTCCCTTATCAGTTGCAATCGCTGCATCTCTGCAATAAATGGAATCCATATTCACCGTATCATCCTGAGGCAAATACAAAACCTCAGCTCCGTTGTCTTTTAAAATTTGTTCAAACGCTTCATACTCTTCAAGGGCTTTTGTAATATCAGGTTTACCTAAATAATTCAACGCTTCCCAATGCTTACTAATATGGGCGTCTTCAATAAAAGCAGCTGATGCTTTTTTAATAAATAAAGATTTTAATTTTCCAGATTCAGAATGTGCGCTCATATTCACTTAATTATTAGTTGTAAGAAGATGGTTAAAAATACTGAATTTTACGCTTGCTTTTGATCACGCCTCCAAATTGCATAAACATAAATTGGAACAGAGAACAAGGTAAGAAAGAAACCCCAAAATACAGTCTCTTGACCAAGCCCTAACATAATCCAAATACAAAATACAAAAGTCAAACTCGCTAATAAAATAGCCGATATTTTGGCGATACTACTTGTAAATGTTTTTCTTAAACGAAGTATCATAAAAGAAGCGGTGCAAAAAACATAGGGAATGATAATGGTTGAGGTAGTCAATAAAATTAAAAACTGAAATTGGGCAACCAACCCTTTTGTATAATTCATAATCATAAATACTGAAACGAAAACACTTGAAATAACCACACCCATTGCGGGTACACCCTTACTATTTTGTTTCGCAAAAATGGCTGGAAATAATTTATCATTTGCAATTGCAGCTGGTAGTTGTCCTTGAATTAATATATAACCATTTAAAGCCCCAAAAGCAGCAATAGCAACACCTGCACTCACCCAATACTGCGCACCTTGTCCCCAAATCATAATAGCCGCATCCGCAAAAGGTGTGACACTTGTTTTTAATTGTGCGGCAGGAATCATACCCATAATGCTCACAGTACTTAATATATAAACCACTGTTGCAATCAAAGTGCCAAGTGTAGTTGCCTTCGCAACAGTAGCAGCTGAATTAGCAACACTACCGGACGGAATCGTTGCACATTCAATTCCTAAGAAAGCAAAAAAGGTAAGCGTAGTAGTAGCAGTGATGGCTGCAAAATTGGATGTGCCACTCGTATTGAATGGTAAAAAATTATTCCAATTTATATAAAATAATCCTACTAGTCCTATTAAAATAATAGGTACAATTTTTAAAATAGTGGTAACCAACTGCAATTTACCAGAGGTTAAAATACCTAATGAATTAATCCATGTCAACAACCAAATAGTAGCTAACCCTGTAAAAGCTGCTAATAAACTATTAGTCGCTAACACAGGTATAAAGGTACTCATCGCACTGATAAAGGAAACAGTGATGGCTGCATTGGTGCACCATACTGAAACTAAATAACACCAAGCCACTAGGAAGCCCGCGAAATCACCCAGTCCTTTTTGTGAATAAGCGTACGGACCGCCATCGGCTGCAGGTAATAGTTTTGATAAATTAGCAAACACTTTAGATAATAAAAAGGCTCCTATTGATGCACAAACCCAACCCACTAAACTAATGCCGCCAAAACTTGCTAAAGTAGCGGGCATCATAAAAACACCAGCTCCAATCATGTTGCCTATAACAAGCGAAGTGCTTGTCCATAAACCCAATTGTTTTTTGTTATCCTGCATATATTCAAGATAAGAAAAGTCAACGAATAATAAGATAGAAAAAGAGATACAAAATAAAAAGTGTGCTAATAAAAAAGGCCTCTCGAAAACGAGAGGCCTTTTAAATATATCAACTGATATGAATATTACCAGTTAGGATTTTTAACAGCAGCAGAACCTGCAGCTGGTGCATTCTTACTTGTTTCGTCAGTAGGAACATCCCAATAATCCATAAAGTTGTAATTAATTGTAGCGTTAGTGTAAACTACTTTATTGAAAATCAAAGTAGCGCCATAACGACCACCACCATTAGCAGTGCTGTATGTCCAACCCCAACGTCTTGCATCAAACCAAGATAAACCACGGAAAGCAAGTGCAGCACCTCTTTCTTTAGTTAATTCAGTTAAAGCAGCAGTTGCAGTGATTGTAGTTGCTAAAGCAGCAACGCCTGCTTTTTGGTAAGTACGTACAGCGTTGATTAAAGCAACACCACCAGCAACATCACCTGTTCTAATTTTAGCTTCCGCTAACATTAAAGCATTCTCTTCGTAAGATGGTCCGATGTAAACTTCAATACCACCCACTTGCTTAGAACCTAATACAGGAACAGTTAATCCTTTAGCAGCGCCATCCACTAAACTCCAACGAGTTGTGTTAGTGTTTGCATCACCATAGAATACACCGTCCTTATCTGTGAAGTTTGCTAAACGAGCATCACCAGCACCAAAGTTTGCTACCAAACGCTCAGAAATTTTATAGGTAGTGTTTTGATTAGATGAAGCAGCGATACTTGCAACTGTACCAGAAGTAGCAGAGAAAAATGAGCTTGATCCTGAAGAACGACCTGTAAATACATTGTCGCCTTGACCAATACCTGCATTACAGTATGTAATTACTTGAGCCCAATCAGCAGCTGACATTGCAGGGATAGAAGCTTTTGCAATAGTTGCACTAGTGCTACCCTTTACAAATGGAGCTAATTTATTCGCTACGATGTTTCTTGCTAATAAGGTATTAATTGACTTAATAAACTGAGCAGTAGTAGGTACTTGACCTAAAGCTACTTGGTTTTGCTGAGGAATTAATTGACCCATCATTGAGCTATAATCACCTTGACTAGCAATACTAGTAAGTGTAGTTTGCGCTAATTTCAATTGCTTGTCAGATTCTGCAATGATTGCATTACGATCAACAAACTTATTGTTAATTGTAGCAGATTTATCCTGAATTAAACCAGCATAATACATACTACCGATTTGCGCATATGCATATCCTTTCCAGAAATAAGCCCAAGCTTGAACAGTTTTAGTTTTATCAGCAGACATTGTAATAGTAGGTAAAATCTCAAGGGCTGTGTTACAACCATTGATCATTGCATACATACTAGTCCACTCATAGTACAAAGCATTATTTCCGTTTGCTGTTGAAGCAGGGTCGTTAAAACCACGGATAATACCTAAAGCCTGAGGTGAAGCGTTTGTGAAAGTAGTTGCAGCTGCATTTGTAGGATCTGCAACGAAACTATCAGGAACACCCATTGTTGTTGTTTGGTTGTTAGAACCTTGTCCACCACCTGCTACGTCACCCATTAATTCGCGGTAACCCCATTGTAGTGAAAAATAGCTATCACCTAACCAACCATTACCGTAGTTAAAGCCATTCCAGTATACGCTACCCTTAGCGTAAGCTGCAATACCACCCTCGGTAGTTACGTTACCACCAAACGTAGGATCGTTTGGATTTTTCACATCAAGTTGTTTCTCGCAAGCGCTAGAAACCAACATGATGACTGCGACCGCCAAGATGTACAAACTGTACGACCCTGGAGTTCTTTGTTTAAAATTTATTGATCTTTTCATCTGTTATACTTTTTAATTTAGGTTAGAATTAGAATCCAAGGTTTAATGAAATTTGGAAAGACTTCATATTTGGAATCGTGCTATGGTCAACACCTCTATCATAAGAAGAGTTAGATGCACCTGAACTAATTTCTGGATCTAAACCATCATATTTAGTAAAGGTTAACAAGTTACGACCACTCAACACCAACTGTGCTTTTTTAGCCCATTTCAAGTCAGAAAGTTTTGCAAAGTCAATACCTACAGAAACGTTTCTTAATCTAACGAAAGACGCGTCATAGTAGAAGAAGTCTTTAGTAACGTTGTTACCAACACCTTTTGCTGTAGCTCCTAATGCATAGTAAGCACTTGCATAGTATGCTGTCCAAGCACCAGTTTGACCACCAATAGTAATAGGCTTAGTGAAATCACTGCTAATACCATCACGGAACATCCACTCTTTAGTTTGGTTATATAAGTGAGCACCTTGGATCCAATCCAATTGGAAACCAAAAGTAATTGCTTGCTTAAATGTAAAGTTGTTGATGAATGAAGATGTAAATGTAGGGTTAGGATCTCCTAAAGAAGTTGCTTCATCAGAGAAGTACATTGCTTTAGTTAGTGTGTTAACCACTTTACCGTTTACGATTTCATATTTTGATTGATCAGCAGCTGCAATAAATGGAGTTTTACCATCAGCTCTTAATTGACCAACACTTGTTAATCCTTTGTAACCATATAACTCACCAATCTTACGACCAGCAGCTAAAGCTAAACCTGTAGAACCAGCATAAGACAACAATGGTATATCACCACCTTCTACTTTATCAATCATAGAAGTTTGTTTACCCCAGTTTGTTGTGAAATCCCAGTTAAAGTTTTTAGTAGATAAAACTGGAATGCTTAAGCTAAATTGAATACCGTTTGAAGACAAAGCAATTGCGTTTGTCAATAAACTTGTTCCACCTGTACTTGGTGGTACGTTTTGAGCAAAAATTGCGTTATCAGTATTACGCTTCCAGTAAGTAAATGAAGAGTTTAAGCTTCTAAACCAGTTACCAGATTTTAATAAAGCAATAGATAAATCAGTACCAAATTCAGTTTCAGTTGAAACCTCCACATCTAAGTTTGGATTTTTTGCTGAAGACTGATTAGTATAAGCAACTTCATTACCTGTTGGTTGTAAGTTTAATACTGGGTAACGATCAAAAGTACCTGGTTGGATACCCGCTTGACCATAAGCAGCACGTAATTTTAATGCAGTAATGGTGTTACTTAATTTATCAAAGAATTTGAATGATTCTAAGTTCACATATCCATTGTAGTGAGGGAAAGTGAATGGTTTAGAACCCGCACCGAATGCAGAAGAATAGTCAGTTCTGAAACCACCAGTAATACCAGCATGGTTAGCCCAGTCAATTTTTTGATCCACTACATAACCATAAGTAACAAATGTTTCATTATAGTCAAAGCTGTAGTTTTTATCTTGAGCAGAAGTCAAGCTAAATGGAGGGTTTAACTGCAATGAGTAACCATAACCATCTAACTCTTTGTATTGATTTTTACGATAATCGAATGCAACTAAAGTTGAAGTAGTGATAGGAATTTTCAAACCAAAGTCTCTTTCAAAATCAGTTGTAGCTACTGCGTTAGCAGTAAAGTTTTGTTTTGTCAAATTGTACTGGTAGTTATTGATAGAACCAGTATTGTCAGGACCTGGACCAGCCCAACCTTCATAATAATTAGAACTTTCGTCCAATGATTGGTTGTAATAAGTCCATACATCATTTTCATTTTTGTAGCTCACACCATACTTCGCATTCAAAGTGATGTTTTTGTTGATCTTGTAGTTAGCTTCAAAGTTTTGAATGATATCATACTTTTTACTATTACCATTAGAATAATCAACTTTATAGTAAGGGTTACCCGCATTCACTGAAGCAAAACTTGCTTTTTGATAATAAGGGTGCTTCCCACCAGCTACTGTATCAGCAATACTTAAGAATGGAGAAGTGTTTAAGAAACCATAAATATCACCTACACCAGCATTTGTAGTACCATAACCAAAGAAAGTTCCACCTGGTGCACCTAAACCTGGGTGCATTGTATTTGATGTATAAGCGATATTAGTGATTGAACGAATAGTGAAACCTTTGAAAATTTCAGCACCAATATTTGCAGTAATGTTAGTTCTGTCTAAGAAACCATTGTTTCTTAAGAAAGGAGAATTAGAATGATTGTTAGAAACAGTCAAGCTAAAGTCATTTTTATCACCACCACCATTGATGTTTACACTATTATTCATAGTAGTTGCATCTTGGAAAATTTGAGCATAATGATCTTGGAATTGTAACGCACCAACGTATGGCTTGTTGTATTGGTTTCTTGGATCCAAGATACCATAACGAGTATAGTTCTGAGTTAAACCAGGAATGGTACCTGTTAAACCAGCAACGTTACTACCATATTGATAAGCCAATGTTGCAGAACCTAATATAGATCCTAAAACTGGATCAACCGTTAAAGGAGCACCAGCAGCAAAACCACCACTAGCACCTTGAGAAATGATGTTACCAGAAGCATCGGTTAAATATCCGTGTAATTTTGCTTTACCAAAATCACCTGAGTTAATGAAAGAACTTACAGCATAGCTAGAAGTAACATTCACATTGATTTTTCCTTTTTGACCTCTTTTAGTGAAAATTTGGATAACACCATTCGCACCTTGCGCACCATATAAAGAAGCAGAAGCTGCACCTTGTACAACCTCAACACGATCAACTTGCGTTAAGTCAAGTGTTGTTAAGCTAGAAAAAGGAACTTCCACTCCATCTAATAATACTAAAGGACGAGTACCGCCTTGTACTGAGTTGATACCACGTAAAACGATGTTTACTTGGTCACCAGGGTTACCTGATACAGAAGAAATTTGCGCACCTGGAATTTTACCAATCAAAGCTTGATCGATAGAAGCAGCAGGAACGATAGGTAATTTAGCAGAACTAATAGATTCTGTAGCAATACCTAATTTTTTTCTTGATGTAGCAACACCTGATCCTGTTACAACTACCTCACTTAATGCTTTCACATCAGTGGCTAATTTCACAGTTACATTTGCAGCAGCAGCTACTGTCTTTGACTCATATCCAAGTGCAGATATTACTAAAGATGCACCATTGGCAGCTTTAATAGTGAACGTACCGTCAGCATTTGCTGAAGCACCTGTTCTTGTACCTTTAACTTGAATAGAAGCTCCTGAAATAGGATCTCCTTTTTCGTCAGTTACTCTACCATTTACGGTAGGATTTTGGGCTAATGCAGTACCAAAGAATAGGCACGATGCAAGTAAGCTCCATAAAAGTTTTTTTCTCATACTTGTTTTAATTTTTGTTAAACTGAACTTGTCTTGGAATAACGCGAAATGCTAAATTAAGAAATTATTAACAATTTCCAAAGCAAAATTACAAAAAATCCTAAAATAATCTACTTATTTTATAGACTAAACATAAAAATATACATAACTAATTGATCTTAAATATGTTAACATCAAGTATTTTTCATATTAAATATAACATTATATGAAATAAATAATAAATTAACTCAAAAATCTGTTACAGTTATGCTTATATTTAAATAGTATAATTTTTTTTAATGTTTAAAATAGATTTTTAAACATTAAAAATTACAAAATTCATTTACTAATAAGGGTTATAAACATAATTTGTTAAAGAAATAGGACTCATTTACCTCTATTACTTCACCAAAATGCATTTTTCCTAATTCAATATTTTCAATGGATATGCGAATTAACCTTAAACATTTATGATTTACTGCAGCAACCATTTTGCGCACCTGATGAAATTTTCCTTCAGTTAGTGTAATGGTTAACCAAGTAGTAATTACATTTTCATGTAAAGGCTTCCCTATTTCAAATAAACCTTCTGGCTTTTCTACAATATTAACTTCACAAGCTGTGGTTTTAAAACTAGTGCCTGTTTTAGCACTTATCTCAATTCCATCAGCAAGCTTCTGCGCTGTTTCAATACTCATTTTATTTTTTACTTGTACTAAATAAGTGCGTTTATGAGGAACAGGTCCTTGAAATAGAAGTTTAGTGATTTTTTTATTAGTCGTTAATAATAACAAACCTTCTGAGTTTTGATCCAATCTGCCAATGGCATGTGTTCCTTCAGGAAAATCAAAATTCAAATCACCCAATAAGCGCACATCATGACTACTAACAAATTGAGACACCATATTATATGGCTTATTCACTAAAAAATATCGGTGTGTATTCATAGACCAAGGCAATTTAATTAATATTGCATATGCAACAAGTATCAAATGACCCTCTTCATGGCAAAACACTTGAATATATTGTAACCGAGTTGGTTAAATACTTTGGTTGGGAGGATTTAGGTCAACATATTCCTATTAATTGCTTTAACAGTAACCCAAGTATTAAATCCAGTTTAAAATTTTTAAGAAAAACACCTTGGGCTAGAAAAAAAGTAGAGGAATTGTATATTAGAATGATTGAGGCCTAATAAAAATTGTTTTAAGAAACATTCATTGGTTTAAAACACTTCTCCAAGATTCATGAAAATTCCCTTGGATCCACCTTGTCCAATTCCATAATCTAATGCAACACTTGTATTTGAGTGTTTATTAAATTTCACTCTGATACCAGCACCGTATCCCGTTAAAAGGCCTTTAATTGGCTGACCTGGTTGTGAAGATAAGCTTTGAACATTCGCAAAAACGACGCCTCCTAAAAATCCATTCTCAGTAATTCCAAAACGATATTCTGTTTCTGCAAACAAAAGTTTATCTCCTCTAAAACGACCTAGTACATAACCTCTTCCAAAATTATTATAAGTATCATTTGCCGTATTTGGTAAATCCAAATAAGGTGGCTTTCCCTTTAAAGTGATTTGATTATAGGTCCAAAAAGCCAAAATATTTTTACTTGTTTGGGGGAAAGGAAGGTATTTTCTATAATCAATAATAATGGATTGCCAGTTTTGATCACTACCTAAAAACTTAACATTGTTTCGATAAGTAATGTTAAAGTAACTACTATTTGCCACTGGGTTAACATTACTAACCCTAGTATCATATAATAAGTTTAGCAAAAACCCATTTGAATTTGAATTTTTAGTAAACCCATATTCATTAAATCCATTGATTGGCTTTTGCTTACTAGTAGTATCTGATATACTCCAATGATAGTCTAGGTTTATGCCAGGACCAAAAAACAAATTAGGCCCGATTTTTTTTAAAATAGACTGATACATTTTAATGTATGAATAGTCTAGTTGATCAAACAAATTCAAACTGCTATTGCTTCCTAAGCCGAAATCTTTTTGCGGGAATTTTAAAAAAGACCAATTGCTATTAAAATTATATTGTCCGTTTTTGGACCAAATGTTGGTAACCAATTGTGAAACAATTTGTTTGTTTTGCGTGTACTTTAATTCTGCAAAAATGGTTGACTTATTTTGAATGCCCTCATTTTTTGCGAAAATATAACTTGACTTTACAGCAGCTGCCATGCCTGTTGCTAAACTATATTCAACACTTGGTATAAGCGTTAAGTGCGCTTTATATTCGGATTCATTTAGTCCACGCACTTTATTTATTTTAAATACGCGATAAATACCATCAATAATGTCTACCATGGAGTCTTTTCCGGGCTGTTTATAAAATGCTAAAGTGAATATATTTTTAGCATGAACTTTATTAGGCAATGTTGCTGTGTCCTGTGCACTTAATTCCATAAAAGACAATCCAATGAAAAATATAACTAGTGAAAAACGAAAAATTTGCATGTACCTGTATTAAAAACTAAAAAGATGATGTAAAGTTAATGAAACTTATTGGATAACATCTTATGCAAGAAAGATGTTTGTATTATAAAAAACAAGAACTTTGAAACAATGAATAGACCTGCACAAATTAGTAAGCTTAAGGATTCCGGAATTTGGGATATGGTTATTATCGGCGGAGGGGCGACAGGGGCTGGAGCGGCATTGGACGCTGCTACACGAGGTTATAAAACTTTGTTAATTGAACAATATGATTTTGCTAAAGGGACATCCAGTAAATCAACAAAATTAGTGCATGGAGGTGTTCGTTATTTACAACAAGGAAATGTTAAATTAGTTTTTGAAGCATTAAGGGAAAGAGGTAGGTTATTAAAAAATGCACCACACTTAACTTCAACCCAAGCCTTCATTGTTCCCGTTTATAGTTTATGGCAAAAAATATTTTATGGTGTAGGACTTAAAGTATATGATATATTAGCTGGCAGCTTATCCTTAGGAAAAACAAAATTGCTTAACGCAAAACAAACAATCCAACAATTACCTTCAATCAATCCTAATAAATTATTTGGTGGTATTATGTATTTTGATGGTCAATTTGACGATAGCAATTTATGCATTGAAATATTAGGTACAGCTGAAAAAAATGGCGCAACGATAATTAATTATTGCAAAGCCATTGGCTTTATAAAAGACAATCATAAAATTACGGGTGTTGAAATAATGGACACCTACACACAAAATATTTATAAGGTAAATGCCAAAGTCGTTGTCAATGCAACAGGTGCATTTACGAATGAAGTGGTTGAAATGGATGATCAAAATCAACAAGATTTTGTAACCCCTTCACAAGGCATTCATTTTGTAATTAATAAAAATTTGTTTGAAGGTTCTGCAGCCATGATGATACCTAAAACCGATGATGGTCGAGTATTATTTGCCGTTCCTTGGTATGGCAAAGTAATTTTGGGCACAACCGATACACCCATTAAAAAAAGCAACATTGAACCAAAAGCACTTGAAGAAGAAATTAAGTTTATACTTGAACACATCAATAGATATGGTACTCAAAAAATAGCAAGAGCTGATGTGAACACCATCTTTGTGGGTTTAAGGCCTTTAATAAGTACAAAAAATAAAGGCAACACCTCGGGCGTTTCAAGGGAGCATGCTTTGCATATATCTTTATCGGGTTTGGTAAGTATTATTGGTGGCAAATGGACAACCTATCGCAAAATGGCTATACATGCAATTGATAATGCTGCTTTTGTAGGAAAGCTTCCAAAAAAGAATTGTGTAACCGCCAATTTGCCAATTGATTTGTCAGTACAAAAACTAAATGCAATTCAACAAATAATTGAAGCTAATCCCGAATACGCAAATAAAATTCATGCTGGCTTCGATTATCAATTAGCTGAAATTGTATATGCAATTCGACACCAAATGGCAACTAATGTTGAGGATGTATTATCAAGAAGAATTCGTCTTTTATATTTAGATGCACGAGTTGCTATGCATGTTGCACCCAATGTAGCAATAGTGATGGCTAAAGAATTAAATAAAGATGAAAACTGGATTCAACAACAGGTGACTGAATTTAATGACCTGGCAGCAAAATATATTTTGGACTAAAGTGTATTACTAATTTGAAATCCTAAAATATTGTTAACGCATAAACCTCTACTAATTTGTGTTGTCAAACAAGCATTAAACGTCTAATTAAATAACTATATGGGAAAAGCAATAAAATGTACAATTGTCTACTTTTTACTAATTGCAGTTATAAGTAGCTGTACTAAATTAGATATGTCAAACATTGTTGTAGGTAAAAATAGTGTGACAGACCCCTTTGCCTCAACAAAAGCAGCATTTGGATCTAATATTGACTTTTCTAATTTAAGTAATTATGCAAATCAAAGTAAACCCGCCTATATTACGAATGATAATTCAGGTACAGACACCATTAAGGATACTAAAGCAACATTAGGTCGCATATTATTTTATGATAAAAATTTAAGTACCAATAATAAAATATCCTGTGCAAGTTGTCATAAACAAGCATTTGGATTTAGTGACACAGCACTAGTGAGTAATGGTGTTGATGGTGGGCTAACCGTTAGACATGCAATGCGTTTGGTGAATGCAAGATTTTCAAATGAATTAAAGTTTTTTTGGAACGAACGAGCCGCCAGTTTGGAAATTCAAACCACAATGCCAATTCAAGATCATGTTGAAATGGGTTTTAGCGGTGCTATAGGGCGTGGCAATTTAGATTCTCTTATGAAAAAACTTTCAAACATAAATTATTACAAAGAAATTTTTAAAAATGTTTATGGTGACACCATTGTAACGGAATCAAGATTACAAGAGTCACTCGCTCAGTTTGTAAGAAGTATTCAATCATTTGATTCTAAATTTGATGTTGGCAGAGCTTTGACCAATAATAATAACAACCTATTTTCAAATTTTACATCTTTAGAAAATGCGGGTAAAGCGCTTTATCTTACTCAGCCAGTTTTTGATGGTAATGGGAATAGGATATCAGGTGGCGCAGGTTGTAATGGTTGTCATAGAGCACCAGAATTTGATATTGACCCCAATAGCAGAAATAATGGAATTGTAGGTATCATTGGAAGTACGGGTATTGAAACTAATAACACAAAATCGCCTTCACTCAGGGATCTTGTAAAAGCGGATGGAACCCTAAATAGCAGAATGATGCATACAGGACAGTTTACAAGTTTAGAAGATGTTATTGGACATTACAATAACATACCACTCAATAGAGCTAACAATAATTTAGATAACAGATTAAGAGTTGACGGTGTACCGAACAAATTAAACTTAACCTCCACCGAAGTTGCACAGTTAGTAGCCTTCATTAAAACACTAGGCGGCACAAATGTTTATACAGATAAAAAATGGTCAAACCCATTTTTAATTCAATAGCACTAATCAATTCCTCTATTTAAAAACTGTACTAAGGGTGAGAGCGTTTTAAATATAGTCAAGCTTTGCTTTACTATATTGGCATTTAATATGTCCTTATCTGCAATGGGTACAATAGCTGTAAAGCTTTTTAATTTTAAATATTCAATAGCAGGATTTTCAATATTATAACCCTTAGGTGGTCTTGATAATTTTGCTTCGGTTGTCAATGCGCCAAATATAGTTTTGAATTTAGAATGGTTGATTATGCTGGCAAATTCCTTGAAGGAATAATCAATTTCTTGTCTAATTTTTTGTAAATCAGGCGCCTCGGGCATCCATAAACCGCCACCTATAAAGGAAGCTCCTGGCTCTAGATGAAAATAATATCCAGCGGCATTAACTTTTTTGGCACCCTTACTAAAGCTCGCTCCAAAATTATTTTTATACGGATCCTTGTTTTTACTAAATCGAACATCGCGATTAATTCTAAACACACATTGCTTAGGCAGTAGTTCATTTAATGTAGGGTCGAATTTTTGAATACCTGATAATACCTCCTCAACAAAGTTTAAATAATTATCCTTAGCAGCATCGTATTTTGTTTTGTTTTTCAAAAACCATTCTCTATTATTATTTTTATGTAAAGATTTTAAAAAATCTACTGTAGTTTGCTCAATCATTATTTTGAAAATTTTAATAGGTTGGCTAAATTTATGCACAAATTATCATTTAAAATAATTTCTGAAGGAAACTAAGAAGCCTATTGCCACTATTTATGATTATTTCAATATACAAGTAAATGTCATTATAAAAGAAGGATTAATATTTTATATATATTAGAATTAATTTTGATTATGTTTATATACAAATATAAAAACTGAAATTATATTGGTTTATCTTTAAAAAAATAAAAAACATGTTACCTACCAATTCATTTGCAGCAATGTCTGCTACAACACCTTTAGAAGCATACTCATTTAATCGTCGCACTGTTGGCAACAATGATGTGCAAATTGAAATTTTATATTGTGGCGTATGCCATAGTGATTTGCACCAAGCAAAAGACGAATGGGGTGGGTCCATTTATCCAATGGTTCCTGGACATGAAATTGTTGGAAAAGTAATAAGTGTGGGTAGTGAGGTTACAAAATTTAAAACTGGTGATTTGGCAGGTGTAGGGGTTATGGTAGATAGTTGTAAGCATTGTGCGAGCTGTAATCAAGATTTAGAAAACTATTGTGAGGAAGGAATGACAGGTACATACAACGCTAAGGAAAGAGATGGTTCAGGTATCACTATGGGTGGTTACTCAACTCAAATTGTAGTAAACGATCATTATGTTTTTCATATTTCTGAAAAATTAAATTTACCAGCAGTGGCGCCATTACTTTGTGCAGGTATTACTACCTATTCACCATTGGTTTTTGCTGGGGTGAAAAAAGGAATGAAAGTAGCCATTGTAGGATTAGGTGGCCTTGGTCATATGGGTGTAAAATTTGCAGTCTCATTTGGTGCAGAGGTAACTGTAATTAGCACATCCCCAAATAAGGAAGCCGATGCTAAAAAATTAGGTGCCACTCATTTTTTATTGAGTACGAATGAGGCAGATATGAAAAAATACAATAACTACTTTGATGTAATTTTAGATGCTATTTCAGCTAATCATGATTATACACAATACTTAAACTTGTTGGCTTTAAATGGTAAATTAATGGTAGTAGGCTTACCTACTGAAGTACCAAAAGTGAGTCCTTTTTCTTTAATTACAAATCGTCGCAGCGTGATTGGTTCTTGTATTGGAGGTATGAAGGAAACACAGGAGATGTTAGACTATTGTGCTGAACACAATATTGTATCAGATATTGAAATCATTCCTATGCAAAATATTAACGAAGCATATAATAGGATGTTGAAGGGCGATGTTAAGTATCGATTTGTAATTGACCTAGCGAGTATCAAAGCTTAAAAAAAGCTAATCATAATTTTAGCATTGTCACATTACAATAAGCGTATTTACATTATAAAAAAACCGACCAAAAATGGTCGGTTTTTTTATTTTAAAATATCTTCAATAATAAGCAAATGGTGATTGGTGTGTACTCCTAAAAACTGGATAGTTTCGGAAGCATTCAAACTTCCAAAAATAGGATGGGAGAAATGATTATTTTTTTCACAATTTTGTAATTCCATGATGGCCGCTTTCGTTTTAAGAATGCTTTCTTCCAAATGACTTGTAGTAATGTTTTCAATGGGCATTACCACTTCAGGGGCTTTGGCACGACCTCTTGGAAATTTACCTACTAAAAAAACAACTATTTTTTTGAAATTAAACTTTGACTTAAATTTATCAGGATCAGACTTTTGCAAGGTTTCCGTAATTTTTATTACCACTAAACAACTGTGCTCAATGTGCCAACCAATGTTTGCATTTGAAACATGCTTGTTGACCTTATCAGCATTAGGAATTTGCAAGGCTAGTTGTTCAACTAAGTTTAATAATTTCTGCATACCACTAGATGATAGTTATTAATATGATTTTTTATCTACTTGATTTTTAAAATCAACAAGTCAAACTAATTTTAATTATGCTGTCTTTTTGGGTGGTAATGCAAAAGCTTTTGCTTCATGCGCAAATTGACCATTATGTGCACCATCGCAAAATGGCTTATTTTTACTTAATCCACAACGACATAGTCCAACTACTTCACGACCCGCTAAGTCATACTGATTTCCTTCTCGGTCTACGATTGTAAAATCGCCTTCCACTTTTAAAGATCCATTATTGTTAATGGTGATTTTTGTTGCCATAATATATTTTTTATTGATTAAAAATAAGTGTTTACAATGAATTAAGCTACTAATTAATGTAAAGTTTGTGTAATTTACACAATTAAATTACCCATATGATTTTTGATAAACTCAACATAAGCTTATTGCACGACCCGGTTATTGAAATAATACTTAGAACTATTTGCGTTTATGTTTTTATGATTATTGCCATTCGTGTTTTTGGTAAAAAGGAGTTAGCTCAGCTTTCAGTAATTGACTTAGTTTTTATATTATTAATTAGTAACTCGGTACAAAATGCAATGGTTGGGCCTAATACTTCATTAAATGGAGGACTTGTTGCAGCTGGATCTTTATTTTTAGTAAATTTTACTTTAAAAAAAATATTTTATCGTAGCAAAAAAATAAGTTCATTTATTCAAGGTGAAACCATATTGTTAATATACAATGGTAAAGCAAATATGGATAACTGTAAAAAAGCAGAAATTACCATTGAAGAATTAGAAGCTGCAGTAAGAGAGCATGGTGCAAAAGATATTCAAAAAGTGGAATTAGCCATTTTAGAAGTAGACGGTAATATTAGTGTGATAAGCAATGAATATCAAAACAGGTCCATGGTATCACATCCAAGAAAACATAAGTTCAAAGGTCGTTTAAATCAAAATTAATGGTCCTTAAATTTGAACCATTATTTTGTGTAAAAATCTAGCTTAAAACTATTTTTTACAGCTTCCTTATTATTTGAAATGATTGCAATTTGGGTATAAGGTGCGGTCGGGAAAAAAATATCAGTCATAACGGTTAAACCATTATCAGCAAATAATTCAATAGAAGTTTTGTCAAACAAAGCGTAAATGATGGTGTTTTTTGACATGGCAATTTTTGGAGCAAAATGTTTAACGGCAAACTCACTATTAAAATCATGAACACCTGCATTAGTTCGATCAATAAAAAATTGATGGTTAGTTGAATCATATCCAAAGTCAATATGTTCTCCTAACTTATTTGATAAAGAAATGGTGAAAGGATTTAATTGATTTTCACTAAAACTAATTTTATATACTTTTCCATTTGAGTTACCCATATTATCATTTAGCGTTCCAAAACCATTGGTTAAGCTCTTGGTTATTTTGGGTAACCCTTCCAGGTATTTGTTTGCATCGGAAGTTAAATAGGTTTCCCCATCCACATTTTGTATTGATAAACGTCTTGGTAAAGTCATAGCACTTCTCCAATTTATAGTAGGTACTTGTTGTGCATATATCCAATTACTCATCCAGCCCAATGATATTTTTTCTAACCCTGTATTTGACCAAGTGACCCCAGCATAATTATCAGCTCCATAGTCCATCCATTTTGTTTTATTGGAATTACTTGTAAATGTATGACCATCAAAATCACCTATAAAATACTGTGTTGCCGAGCCTTTATTGGGACCTCCTGGATTAATACTTGAAGTAAGTACCCAATGGGTTTTATTTTCATTATTTAAGGTAAACAAATCAGGACATTCCCAAACGCCATCATGATTTCCCATATCTGCTCCAAAGTCAGATTCCTTTGTCCATTGCTTTAAATTAGCCGAGCTATAAAAGGAGACTTTGTTTTTTACAGCTAAAATCATGATCCACTTTTTAGTTAGTTCGTGCCAAATGACTTTAGGATCTCTAAAATCTTTAATGCCTGGATTTTTTATAACCGGATTACCTTTATACATTTTCCAAGTAAATCCATTATCATTACTATAAGCAATACTCTGATTTTGAAAATCAATCTTACCCGATTTTTCACCTTCCATATTGTGTTGCGTAAAAATGGCAATTACCGGTGACTTACCATTTTTTCCAAAACCCGATGTATTTTTTACATCTACGACTGCACTTCCTGAAAATATCATTCCAATGCTATCAGGATATATGGCAATAGGTTGTTGTTTCCAATTAATTAAATCACGACTTGTTGCATGGCCCCAATGCATAGGCCCCCATACATTGGAATCAGGATTGTGTTGAAAATATAAATGATATACCCCATCCTTATAAAACATGCCATTAGGGTCATTCATCCAACCTTTTTTAGGCGTAAAATGCATTTGAGGTCGATACCCTATTTCAGCTTTTTCAGCTCCAATTGCTGTTTTATTTTGTGCTGTTACATGTAATGTCGACAAAGTTATTATAACAAACAATAAATAAGTTTTAATAAAATTTTGCATTTGATTATTTTATGTGCTGTGAAATATGATCTAACACTTGAAAAGCTGTTTCAGCCATTTTGTTGCCCTTATTGTCTAACAGCGGATTAATTTCGGTAAGCTCGATACAGCAAACTTTTTTAGTTGCCAATAATTGCTCGATAACTTGCATCACTTCTTTTGGGAATAAACCATGCGGAACTGGTGTTCCAGTACCATATGAAATATTATCACAATCCATAGAGTCAACATCAAATGAAATATAAATTAAATCACAGTCTAAGAATTTACCAATAGCTTCTTTAACACAAATGTCTAACCCTCGATATCTTAATTCTTCAACTTTTACCAAACGAATATT
>CAIYUO010000096.1 GCA_903929425.1 uncultured Bacteroidota bacterium | reverse complement strand
TTAAATAATCAAATAATTAGATAATTATTAATATTAAAGAAAATCATTCCCTCTTATACCTACTTAATATTACCATAGGATTGCTGTGCTACAAACTTAATGCATATTAATAAATGGTTAAGTTCTTGGTAAAGGAGCATATCGATATTTCAATTTATGTTAAAAAATATATTATTTTTTGCCACTTGTTTAATGGTTGTGCATTTAAATGCGCAAACACATCCTTTTTTGTTTTTAAACAAACAAGATGCTAGAACATTATTGCAAGCAACAAAAAGTAATGAATCTATTTCTGTTTTAAAAGCTTCTTTTGTAGAAACAAAAAAAGAAGTAGATGAATATGTAGGGAAAGAGGTGGATGTTCCGATACCTAAAGATCCAGCAGGTGGATATACGCATGATAAACATAAGGCTAATTACATGCTCATGTTCAATGCAGGTATATTATACAACATAACGGGCGAAACGAAATATGCTTTACTAGTAAAAAATATGCTACTTAAGTATGCAGTGCTTAATCCAACATTAAAAAAACATCCACAATCAACAAGTCCTTTTTCTGGACATTTGTTTTGGCAATCCTTAAATGACGCAAACTGGATGGTGTATACAGGATTGGCATACGATTTAGTGTATAATTACTTATCAGCAGACGAAAGAAAAAAAATTGAAATAGGAGCCTTTAAACCAGAGGTAGATTATTTTACGATTGATTTGAAGGACTGGTATGATCGTTTGCATAACCATAGTGTTTGGGCATGTGCTGGAGTGGGTATTATTGGATTAGCAACAAATAATAAAGACTATGTGGATATGGCTTTGTATGGTACTGATAAAAAAGGCAAAGTTGGATTTATCGCACAAATGGATAATTTATTCTCTCCCGATGGTTACTATACCGAAGGTCCTTATTATACGAGATATGCAATTTTACCCTATATGGTTTTCGCAAATGCTTTAGAAAACGCAAATCCTAAATTGAAAATTTTTGAACACAGAAATAGCATTTTACAAAAAGCATTAATTACCTGTCTTCAACTAACAAATATAAATGGTTCATTCTTCCCCCTAAATGATGCACTAAAGGAGAAAGATTTTACATCCAATGAATTAGTTACTGCTATTGACATTGCAAGAAATCGTTATGGAAATGACAATGGCCTTTTAACGGTAGCTAAAAAACAAAATAGAGTTTCCTTAGATAAAGGAGGCTTATTAATTTCAAATGCATTAAAGTCTAACAAAATCGAAAACGTTTTTCCTTACAAATCAATAGAAAGCACGGATGGCGTTTTAGGTAATGAGGGTGGACTAAGTGTTTTGAGAAATGGATCAAATGAAAATCTTTCTTCTTTAGTTTTTAAATATGCATCTCAAGGGCTAGGACATGGTCATTTCGATAGACTAAGTATTAATGTTTTTGATAAAGGAAATGAAATTTTGCAAGATTATGGTTCAGCTCGATTTATTGGGATTGAACAAAAATTTGGCGGCAGGTATTTAAATGAAAATGCACAATATGCTGCACAAACAATAGCCCATAACACATTGGTGCAAGACGAGACAAGCCATTTTGGAGGAGATATAGAATTAGGGCAACAATACCATGCTGATAAAGTTTTTTCAGATTTTACAAATTCAAATGTTCAAGTGGTTTCAGCAGTGGATAAAAACGCTTACAAAGGGACTGAACTAAAAAGAACTTTATTTTTACTAGATTCTATTGAGGGAAGAAAATACATCATTGATTTATTTACATCGAATTCAAATACGGTTCATCAATTTGACTTACCATTTCATTATAATGGACAAGTGATGAGTACCAATTTTAAATACGCAACACCCAAGACATTAGAAACGATGGGTAAACATGACGGGTATGAATTTTTATGGAAGGAAGCAGAGGCTGAAATGAATCAAGGCATAGCGCAATTTACTTTTTTGAATAAAGATAAATTTTATACTATCTCAACTTTAACAAACGATGCTACCAATATTTATTTAACTAGAATAGGTGCAAATGATCCTAATTTTAATTTAAGATCAGAGACTTCAATTGTATTTAGGAAAACGAAGCAAAGCCCAGTGTTTTTATCAGTAGTGGAAATGAATGGATTTTATGATACTCGAAATGAATTTTCGTATGATTCTTATGCTAATGTCAAAGAAATAAAAATATTACAGCAGGACGAAAAAACGACCGTTTTCAAAATAGTACTAAAAAACACCACTCTATTATTTGCACTTTCCAATAAAAGTGTAGATCAAAAGGAAAAGCACGATGTAACGATATCGTCCGAGCATATTAAATGGGAAGGCCCTTATTATTTCAAAAAAATGAACAATTAAATTAAACCCTTAACTAAATAAAAACGCTTATTTTAAAAATTGCCAATATGAATGTAGAAAAACAGAAAAAACTTTTTATCAGTAATGATGATTTGTCATGGGAGGTTTTAAATGACAAAGTGAAAAGAAAAATAATGTCTTATGAGCAAAGCTTAATGCTGGTTAAGGTTGCTTTTGAAGCAGGAGGAGTTGGTCCATTGCATCAGCATGACCACGTTCAAATTACCCATGTAGAGACTGGGGTTTTTGAAGTTGAAATTGATGGTGTCAAAAATGTATTAAAAGCAGGCGATGCTTTTCACATTCCTTCAAACCTAATGCATGGAGCTGTTTGTATTGAAGAAGGGGTGTTGATAGATGTATTTAGCCCAATGAGAGAAGACTTTATCCAAATTTAATTAATGATTTTCTAAACTTAAATATTCAAGTATGAAAAATTTACGATTGCTATTGTTCATGATGCCACTATTACTAAGTTCTTTATTAGTAAGTGCGCAAACAAATCCTATAACAGGTAAGGTTGTTGATAAGTCAACTGGCTTGCCATTAGAAGGAGTTACGATTCTTGTTGAAAATTCGAAGAAAGGTACCACTACAAAAAGTGATGGAACTTTTTCTTTAACCGTTAACGGGGCAGCTAAAAATTTAACCATTTCTTATGTTGGTTATTTGCAACAGACCTTAACTTTAGGAAAACAAACTAATTTTGTCGTATCCTTAGTTCAAGATAATGCAATACAAAATGAAGTTGTAGTCATTGGTTACGGTACGCAAAAAAAATCTAGTTTAACGGGAGCTATTTCTAAGTTCAAAAATGAAAATTTAGACGAAGCACCTGTTTCTAGAATTGACCAAGCCTTGCAAGGAAAAATTGCAGGTTTAACCATTCAAAATACATCATCTGAAGCCGGCGCTGCACCAAAAATTAGCATTAGAGGTATCAGTTCATTATATGCTGGGGCTAGTCCACTAATTGTTGTTGATGGGTTACCTATAGCGGATGGTTTGTCTTTTTTAAATCCTGCAGATATTGAATCTATTGAAGTATTAAAAGATGCGGCTTCCTCTGCTATTTATGGCTCTAGAGGTGCAAGTGGGGTTATTATAGTAACGACTAAAAAAGGTTCAATCAGTAAGCCAAAGTATAATTTTAAATATACTGCTGGTCAGAAAAAAGATTACATGAGATACGATGTAATGACAACCAAAGATTACGTTGGCATGTTATTTAATGAGGTTTTATTGAGAGCACAGGATCCTACAACGGTTGCTTCAACAAATACAGTTTTGGATGCTGACCGAGCTTCTTATATTATTGAAAATGAACTTTTAGGAGGTCAATCTACTGATTGGCAATCACAGTCCTTAAGACCAGGGGGTTTTAAAAATATTCAATTAAGTGCCTCAGGTGGTTCTAAAGATTTAAGATATTTTCTTTCTGGAGGGTATCAAAATGATGAAGGAATGCAAAATAAAAGTAATTATGAGAAATTTAATGTAAGAACAAGAGTAGATGTTGAATTAAGTAAAAAGGTAAAACTTTCCGTAAACTTAAATCCTTCTTATTCAAAAAAGATTTCACCTTCACAAAACTTTACTAACTTTTGGAGAGCTCCAACATGGCTTCCAGTATATCACAATGCATTGACAGCTGCATTAGTAAATACCAATCCGCAATATGCGAGTGTTATGCCTGGTGATTTTGCACATCCACGTCATTTTTCAGGTTTGAAATATACAGGTCTTATGCCTGATGGTTCAACATGGACATCTCCAACTACAGCGAATCCTAGTGGTTCAGCACAACAAAATCCTTATTCTGATGTAATGCGATCTGACATTACTAGTAACGAATACCGTTTACAATCTTCTGCTGAATTAAATGTAGAACTTGCAAAAGGGTTAATGTTTAAAACTGTGGGTTCAAACTTAATGTACTATACCAATGGTGTTAACTTTTATGAAAGAGAATACAATAGTGAAGGATCAATCAATAAAGGTGTGTTTGTAAATAATAAATATGTTGATTTATTATCAGAAAATACTTTAAACTATACCAAAACTTCAAACAAAAGCAGTCTTAATGTTTTAGCTGGTTTTACAGCTCAGACTACTAAAATTCAAAGCCAACAAACAACTGGTATTGATTTTCCAAGTGATGATATTAGAACTTTAAATAGTGCTGCTCAAATTGACAAGTCAGGTACTACTGGTGTAAATAATCAAATTGGTTTATTATCTTATTTAGGTCGTATTAATTACGCTTACGATGATAAATATTTAATTTCAGCTAGTTACAGAACGGATGGTAGCTCCTATTTTGCGCAAGGAAAAAAATGGGGTCAATTCCCTTCGATTTCTGGAGGTTGGGTACTTAGTAAGGAAAAATTATTTAGCAAAATTAATTGGCTAAGTAATTTAAAATTGAGAAAAAGTTATGGTGTATCTGGAAATAATAGAATTGTAGATTTTGCCTTTTTGGATCTATTATATGGTGCAAACTATAATTATGGTTCAGGTACTGGCGTAACTTCACCTGGTCTTGTAAGTTCTAGCTCATATTTATCTAATCCAAATATTACTTGGGAAAGCACTAAGCAAAACAACACTGGTATTGACTTATCATTGTTTTCAAATAAGCTAAGCTTTACTTTTGACATATACAATTCTGTAACAGATAAATTATTATTGCAACAATCAGCAATGGCTTTTTCTGGTGTTCCTCAATTTTGGAATAACTTAGGAAAATTAGAAAATAAAGGGTTTGAATTAGAAGTCACTACAAAAAACGTACAGAAAAATGATTTCACTTGGACTACTTCAGCAAACATTTCTCAAAATAGAAATAAAATATTAGAACTAGGAACAGAAGCTTTTTTATTAAACCAAGGAGAACGAACTGAAGTTTATAAAAATAAAGTAGGTGATCCGTTAGTTACTTTTTATGGTTTCAAAACAGATGGTGTTTGGTTGTCCCAGGATCAAATTAATAAATCAGGTTTAACTTCATCATTGACTGCTATGTTTGTTCCTGGTGGATTGAAAGTTGTAGATATGAACGGTGATGGAAAATTAGACAATAACGACAGAACTAATTTAGGAAATCCTTATCCTGATTTTAACTGGGGTATCACGAATACCTTTAAATTTAAGGGTATTGATTTTAGCTTCTTATTCCAGGGAGTTCAAGGTGGTAAATTAATTAATGGTGATCCTAATTATAATGAATCAAGAAGAACCATTCGTATATATAATCAAAACAGATGGATTAGTCCGCAATTTCCAGGTGATGGCAAAACTCCTTATTCTACAAATGGGTTCAACTGGATGTTAACTGATTATGTTATTGAGGATGCGTCATATTTTGCTTTGAGAGAAATTAATTTAGGGTATACAATACCTTCAGCTGCAATTAAAAGATTTAATATTAGCTCAATGAGATTTTATTGCTCTGCACAGAATTTATATTTTCATAAAGCAGCTGGGTATAGAGGGATAAATCCAGAAGGCAGATTTAGTAATGGACCTTACTCATCTGTGTTAATTGACGGATATCAAAGAGGTTCATTCCCAATTCCACAAACTATTACTGCAGGTATTGATATAAACTTTTAATTTTCTAAAAGAAAAAATATAAAATATTTAAATATGAAAAACATTGTAAATCTATTAATACTATCATCTATTTTTCTTGCTTCCTGCGAGAAAAATATTGATTTGTATCCTCAATCAAATATTACCACCGAAAATTTTTATCAAAATGCAAATGACATACAAACTGCATTAAACGGTTCGTACAATGCTTTAAGAGCTCCATTATTAGAGGAATGGAAATTAACGGAATTGCGCAGTGACAATACTATTATGTATAGTTCTGCAAGTAAGTCAGCACCAAACAGAGATTTGAGCGACTTGGATTTGTTTATCCCAAGTACATCGCATTCTGCCATTTACAACTACTGGATTGCAAATTATTTTAACATTAGAAATGTAAATAACATTCTAAATAGTTTAAATATTAATTACGATCCAACTGCTGGCAAGCTTAATGTTGCAACCTCAACTTTGACAATTACGGATGCACAAAAAAAGGCTTTAAGTTCGGAAGCTGCATTCATAAGAGCCTATCATTATTTTAATTTAGTTAGACTATATGGTGGAGTTATGTTAATTGATGAGCCAGTTGATCCTTTCGAAGCAATTAAAATAAACAGATCGTCAACTGATGATATTTACAAATTCATAATTGCCAACCTTACTTATGCTGCTGAAAATGGATCGAGTTTAAAATATGCTTCTATTCCACCAGCAAGTTTAGGAAAAGTAAATGCATGGTCAGCAAAAGCCTTATTAGCAAAAGTATATTTGACCTTAAACCGTAAGGCGGATGCCATTCCTTTGTTAAATGACATCATTGCAAATAGTGGTTATGGTTTAGTTTCAACCTATGCTGACGTATTCTCTATTACCAACGAAATGAACAAGGAAGTAATGTTTGCTATTAGGTATAAAGCTGGTGGTATTGGACAAGGTTCACCTTTCCCTAATTTATTTGCCCCTGAGTTAAGTGGTGTAGCTGTTATTAATGGTGATGGTTCTGGACAGAATGCTCCTTGTGCGGAATTAAATTCAGCTTACAATGTTTTAGACAATCGTAATGCAGTGAGTATTGGTGTTTATGGTAAGGCGCTTAATAATTTATATCCAAAGAAAATGATTTCTCAAGTTTCTCTATTAGGGGATGCTGAAAACGACTGGATTGTTATTAGATATGCTGATGTTTTATTAATGTTGGCCGAGGCGCAAGGTAATTCTGCAGCTAGCTTAGCCTTAATTAATCAAACGAGAGCGCGTGCTGGCTTGCCAGCCTTAACTGCAACTGCAGTAAATACTACCGCTATATTTGAAAAAGAATTAGCAAATGAAAGAAGATTAGAATTTACTTTTGAAAATATGAGATGGTTTGATATTTTAAGGTATAACACGACCATGCCTAGTCAAAACGCAGTTGCTACTATTAAGGCTAATTTTAGTGCTATGTGGACAATACATTATAGTAAATACCCTACACCACCATCATTAGCGACCATTCAAGGTTATGTTACCGACAATAAATTACTATTACCAATTCCACAACGTGAAATTGACAATAACACTAAATTAGTGATACCTCAAAATCCTGGTTATTAATGTATTGAAAAGTATAAATTTTTTAGGCAAATACTACTATCCTTTTATTAGGGTAGTAGTATTTTTAAATAATAACCCTTTGAGAATAAACTAATCATCAAAAAAAAGGTCTAAAACTCAGCACTCAGTTACATTAATATATTAATCCGCTTTCTCCCTAAATCGATAAAAACATTTAAAAAATGAAAAACAATCTATTATTTGCGTTACTAATGACATTTACATTCATAAGCAATGTAAATGCTCAAAAAAGTAAACCAAACATTTTGTTTATTGCAGTAGACGACCTTAAGCCTGAATTGGGTGCTTATGGAAACAAGTTAGTCAAAACACCTAACATTGATAGACTAGCAAAAATGTCCACCGTTTTTTTAAATAACTATTGTCAACAAGCAGTTTGTGGCCCAACTCGTGCAAGTTTAATGACAGGGATGCGACCGGACTATACTAAAGTTTGGGATTTAAAAACCCAAATGCGTGATATGAACCCGAATATTTTAACGCTCCCACAATATTTAATTACACAAGGTTATAACACGATTGGAACGGGTAAAATTTATCATCCAAGTAGTGCAATTGATAGAATTGATCCTGTAAGTTGGAACTTGCCGTATTTAGAACCTTCAGCATCGGACTATGCAAATAATTTAGGCAAACCAGCTAATTCACAATACCAAAAACCCGAGAACAAGGCATTATTTTTAACAAAAAAAGAAAGAGCAAAAAGAGATAATGATGACGAAGAGCCAACTACTATTAAAGGGCCTTCATCTGAATCCATTGATGTACCAGATAATGCATATGACGACGGAGTTATAACGCTATTAGCAAAAAAGAAATTAATTGAATTTTCAAAAAGCACTAATCCCTATTTTATGGCTGTAGGTTTCCATAAACCTCATTTACCATTTGTTGCCCCTAAAAAATATTGGGATTTATACAACAGGGCCGACATGCCATTGGCAAAGTTCACTGAACATGCAAAAGATGCCCCTGAGGTAGCTTATCATAAGTCAGGTGAGTTAAGAAATTATTTGGACATTCCTGAGTTTGCTACTTACAATCAACCAGGAAATCACGTTTATTTAAAAGAAGAAAAACAAAAAGAATTAATTCATGGATACTTTGCAGCAGTGTCTTACATGGATGCACAAGTAGGGATATTATTAAACACCTTAGATTCCTTAGGAACCTTAAATAATACAATTATTGTTTTGTGGGGTGATCATGGCTGGCATTTAGGTGATCATGATTTATGGGAAAAGCATACCAATTTGGAAAATGCTACACGTGCTCCATTAATCGTAGCCGCGCCAGGTATGAAGCCAGGAAGGACTACTTCATTGTCGGAGCACCTTGATATTTTTCCTACCATCGTTGATTTAGCTGGATTAAAAATACCTAGTCAGTTACAGGGTAAAAGTTTAAAGCCAGTTATGCAGAACAATAGTAGTTCTGTTAAAGATTTTTCGGTTAGTCAATATCCTAGAAAATTAAGTAAGGAAGAAGCCAAAAAAGCGGGATATGATTCCAACAAAATAATGGGGTACAGTTTAAGAACTAGTAAATATCGATTAACCATTTGGATGAGTGACTTTACAACCAGTCAAGCTTTTGATGAAAAAAAGATTTTTGCATCCGAAATGTATGATTACACCGTAGATCCATTAGAAAAAGTAAATGTATATAAAGCCGATAATTATAAAGAAGTTGCTAAAGAAATGTATACTAAAATGATTGGTTTTTTCAAATCACAAGAATCAAAATAAATCTGTTAATCAATTAACTATTTATTCCAATAAAATCATAATCCCCAAAACGCTTTAAATGAAAAAGATAATTTTATTTTGTTTACTCCTTGTTTTTGCGCAAAGCCAAATTGAGGCGCAAACAAAATCAAAGCCAAACATATTATTTATTGCGGTAGATGATCTTAAACCGATATTAGGTGCTTATGGCAATAAGTATATTAAAACCCCTAATATTGACAGGCTTGCTAAAATGGGAACCACTTTTTTAAACAATTATTGTCAACAAGCAGTTTGTGGACCCACTCGTGCAAGTTTGCTAACGGGTATGCGTCCTGACATGACTAAAATTTGGGATTTAAAAACACAAATTCGTGATGTGAGTCCCAATATTGTAACCATGCCTCAATATTTAATTACACAAGGGTATTCGACACAAGGTATTGGCAAAGTGTTTGATGTAAGAAATGTGGATGAAAATATTGATAAAGTTTCATGGAGTGTTCCTTATTATAAAACAGATAAAAAATATTATGTACCATCATTAGGTGAGCCAGCTGAAGGCAGGTATCAACAAAAGGATACTAAGTTAGCGGCTGAAAAAGTTATTAAAGAAGCACTTGCTAAGGGAATGACCAAGGCAGAGGCTAATAATGAAGCAACTGCTAAAGTACGCCCTTCTACAGAATGTATTGATGTACCTGATAACGCGTATAATGATGGAGCGAATGTTTTACAAGCAAGTGATATTTTAGTACAATTAAGCCAAAAAAAGGAACCTTTCTTTTTTGCAGTGGGAATTGCTAAACCGCATTTACCATTTGTAGCTCCAAAAAAATATTGGGATTTATATAAAAGAGAAGATATTGTCCTTGAGCCTTTCCAAGAAATTAATAAAAATCCTATTGATGTTGCTTATCATAACGCAGGTGAGTTAAGAGCCTATACAGATATCCCTGAAGTGATAGCTGCAACACCACAAAAAGATTTAGGATTATCCTTGTCAACTGACAAACAAAAGCAATTGTTGCATGGATATTATGCCGCCATTTCCTATACCGATGCATTGGTTGGTAAACTATTAAATACATTGGATTCATTAGGGTTAACTAAGAATACAATAATAGTTTTATGGGGTGATCATGGATGGCATTTAGGAGATCATAACTTATGGTGTAAGCATAGTAATTTTGAACAAGCAACACATGCTCCATTAATTATTACTGCTCCAGGTTATGTTTCCAATAAAACAAAATCATTTTCGGAGCATGTGGATATTTTCCCCACGCTATGTGATTTAGCAGGTGTAACTATTCCTAATCAACTTCAAGGAAAAAGTTTGAAACCGGTTATGAAAAATCCAATGGCTAAAGTAAAAGAATATTCCATTAGTCAATATCCTCGCAGTGGCGTGGACGAGGAAAATGACCGTTTAGGATACGCGCCAGCTAATGTGATGGGTTATTCAATCCGTAATAGTCAATACAGATATACAATTTGGATGAAAAATGGCTTTAGAACTACCCAGCCATTTAAATCCGAGTCAGTGATCGGTGATGAATTGTATGACTACAAAGCGGATCCTTTAGAGAAAGTAAATGTTGCAAAGGATGCCAAGTATGATTTAGTTACAAAAAAATTAAAAGCCGAAATGCTAGCTTACTTTGCGTCACAATTAAAAATTAAATAGCATTATCAAATATTTCATAACAAGTAATTGAATTGATAAATTTTAACTAGTGAATAGTTAGCCACAAACAAATGATAAATAGCTACAAATATAGTCAGGTAATAACAGGTACAAATAACAAGTTTGTTTTGTTAAAAAAGTACTTCACTTTATTTGTAGCAACTTCATTAACTTCTATTATTGCTATTAATTCAATTGCACAATCAAGTTCTTCCTTAAATAAAAAGCCCAATATTATTGTCATCTTAACCGACGATATGGGTTTCTCGGATATTGGTTGTTATGGTTCTGAAATAAATACCCCAAACATTGATAAACTTGCAAAAAACGGAGTTCGGTTTAATCATTTTTACAACACAGCAAGATGCAGCCCTTCGAGAGCATCTTTATTAACGGGTCTTTATCCACATCAGGCTGGCATGGGGCATTTATCAACCGAAAATTTTACAGAGGAAGGATATGTTGATGATTTAAGTACGCGAGCAGTTACCAT
>CAIYUO010000095.1 GCA_903929425.1 uncultured Bacteroidota bacterium | reverse complement strand
GGAAGCAGTTGAACAAATGGCTAAATCGATAAGGGAAAAAATGAATACTGACTTTGCTGTGTCCGTAAGTGGCATTATGGGGCCTTCAGGAAAAACAGATGAAAAACCATTAGGAATGGTATGGATAGGCGTTGCAAATAAGGAAAAAGTTGTATCAAAAGTCTTTTATTTAAGATTTGATCGTCAACGTAATATTGAAGTTACTGCTAACCAAGCTATAAATTTACTTAGGATGTTAATAATCAATAAGATTTAGTCTTATTTTTGCTTAAAATTACCCCTATGCCTCTTGTTGATTTAGTGATGCCAAAATTGGGTGAAAGTATAATGGAAGCGACCATTTTAAAATGGTACAAACAAGTAGGTGATACTATTCAAGTTGATGAAACTCTATTAGACATAGCCACAGATAAAGTGGATAGTGAAGTTCCTTCAATTGTTGGGGGTGTTATTAAAGAAGTTTTATTTCAAGTAAATGATGTTGTTCCAATTGGCACTGTTATTGCACGAATTGAAACGATTGGCGAATCGAATATAATACCTTCAAATACAGCACCAGTTTTAACAAATGAGCCAATTTTGGATGAAAAAGATGTCCCATATCATCCTACACATCAAAACGTTCAAAACATTAACTTCATAAAATCTGAGGATAAATTTTATTCCCCTTTGGTTCTAAATATTGCACAAAATGAAGGTGTTAGTTTAAGTGAATTGGAATCTATTAAAGGTACAGGCACTAACAATAGAGTTACTAAAATAGATATTTTACAATATATCGCTGCCAAAAAAGGAATTGCTATTCCCCATAAATCAATTCCCAATGTACCCATAAACAATGCAGTTCAAAAGGAGGCATTACCAACTCCTGCAATAGTAGCATCGGATTTAGCCACAAAACAGTCAGCTAGCATAATAAATGAAAATTTAAATATTAGTAGTTCAATTAATAATTATAAAATCGGAAATCCTAATGAAGTAATTATTACTGGAAACACTGAAATAGTTGAAATGGATAGAATGAGGAAACTCATTGCTAAACATATGGTTGATAGTGTTCAAAATAGTCCTCATGTTACTTCATTTGTGGAAGCTGATGTGACTAATATTGTATTATGGAGAGAAAAAGTAAAACAAAGTTTTGAAAACATACACGGAACAAAACTCACCTACACCCCACTATTTTTCGAATGTATCGCAGCTGCGTTAGTTAAATTTCCAATTGTAAATAGTAGTTTACAAAATGATCAAATCATTTACAAGAAAGATATAAATATTGGTATGGCAACTGCCCTTCCATCTGGAAATTTAATTGTACCTGTCATAAAGGGTGCTGATCAACTAAATTTAATTGGATTGAGTAAAGCAGTTAACGGCCTTGCAGGAGCTGCAAGAAATAACCAACTAAAGCCAACTGATACTCAAAATGGTACATTTACAGTAACCAATGTTGGCACATTTGGTAGTTTAATGGGTACACCCATTATCAATCAACCACAAGTGGCAATATTAGCTTTAGGTGCGATTAAAAAACGTGCAGTAGTTATAGAAACACCTCAAGGTGATGCAATTGCCATCCGACACATGATGTACCTTTCTATGAGCTATGACCACAGAATTGTTGACGGTGCCGTTGGATCTCAATTCTTAACAACTGTTGCAAAATCTTTTGAAAATTGGGACATGAATCAACCTATTTAATTCAACCCCCAATCTCTTCCTTTCATAATTGCTGGCAAACCTTTACTCATCCAAGTAGGCATTGGAGCACCCATTAAATAATGGTCGAAAAATTGTTGTTCTCTAATTTGAATATCTTTCTTGTTTTTTCTTTCCAATAAATTATGCGCTTCATTATTGTAAACCAATAACCAAACTTTTTTGTTGAGTCTTCGCATTGCTGTAAAGTACTCTATTCCTTGATACCATGGCACTGCATCATCGGCATCATTACTCATAATGACTAAAGGCGTAGTTACATTAGGCAATGAAAATAAGGGTGAATTCTTTATATACAAATCTGGCCTTTCCCATAATGTTGCTCCTATTCTACTTTGTGTTTTTTCATACTGGAACTGTCTAACAATACCTGGCCCCCATCTAATACCACCATATGCACTTGTCATATTAACAACAGGCGCCCCTGCCCAAGCAGCAGCATATAAATTTGTTTTATTAATTAAATAAGCAATTTGATAGCCACCCCAACTTTGTCCTTGTAATCCAATTTTAGTGCTATCAATAAATCCTTTTTGAATCATAGCTCTTGTTCCACTCAAAATATAATCATATGCACCTTGGCCCGGATAACCTTTTTGATACCAAATGTCAGGTACAAATACAATATAACCACGGCTCACAAAAAATGGAATGTTTAGTCTTGAACCAGTTGGCGCAGGTGCCAAATAATTATGCAGGGTTTGATTATTACGTTCATAGAAATATACTATCATTGGATATTTGTTTTGAGGATCAAAGTTTTCAGGATAGTATAAAATGCCTTCTGCTTTTTTACCAGTATATGCTTTCCATGAAACCAATTCATTTTTTAACCAATTATAGTTTTTTTGTTGTTCATTTATATTGATGATAGCAGTAGGATTTTGTATACTTTTTAAAAATTGATAAGTAAATAAATTAGGAGCATTTTTTTCGTCTTCTTGCATTACAACCATTTCATTTGCATATTTTGCTTTTTCAATAGATGTGATATGCATTGGTAATTTATTAATAATATGATGTTGTTTATTGCCTAATGTGAATATAGATATAGACTCGGTTTTATCAATTTCATTGAATCCTTTTAACAAAAGTGTATCATTATTAGAAAGTGCTTGACGTTCTTCATTGGTCTCTATAAATCTGTATACTGTTTTAGTTTGTCGACCATTGGTCAAGGCAAAAGATGGTTTAATACCATTTGCATCCACCCACCATAAATCATAACGGTCATACATAATAATAGCTTCATTATTATCCATCCATTTAGCAATTCCATATGCATTGGGATCATCAGGAACATCATTGTCTTCATCATATAATGGATATTTAATGTCTTTAGCAATGGCTACTTTTGTTTGTTTCCTTGCATCTAATGCATAATATTTTTTTAGCAATTCATCATAAATAATAAGGTAATTTCCATCAAATGAACTTTTAATCAAATTACCTTTCCAAGCTTTTTGCAATAAATTCCTTTTCCCGGTTTGGGTATTAATTGCATAAATGTCTTTTAAACTAAACCCTTGCCATTGAGACGGAATTTCATAAGTAGAATCCTGTATTGAATACGCAAAACTACCATCTCCCTCCTTTGTATAAATGATATTCTTATCATTTATTTTACCCAAATAAACAACACTGCCGTTTACCATATTATATAAGATGGGTTCAGTTGCTTTTAAATCAGCGTCTAGATTTTTTAATTGAACGGATTGTAATGCAGGATCGTTATAATGCCATATATCAAGTCCTGCTCTCTCAAATTCAGGAAGCGTTGTGTCCTTAATAGGTAAAATGGGTTGTATTCCAAATTGCAATAGTGTTCCAGATTTACTAAACTTAAGCGTTTTATCACCTCCTATGGTATAATCACTAGGCAATGCTTCGTGATTTCTACTTACCACACTAATGGCACTATCATTCTCTTTTTTATAGATATTGAGTGTATAATTTTTTTGCAAAGCTTTATCTAAACTATCTCTTTCTAATAAATAGGCTAATGATTTACCTTGATCATCCCAAATAAACCCAGTCATTGTATGAAAATTTGAATTTAATACTTTTGCACTTGTATCTAATAAATTTGCTAATAAAATATGGGTTGAATTACTTTGAGATTTAACTTGATACATCACTAAATTTTCCCCTGTTGGACTGACTAAATACTGTGCTATATTGCTAAACTTCCTGCTATTATTAGTATTTAAATTATACCAAACTAATTCTGTGCCAATTATATTGATATCTCCTTTTTTATCCGTTAAATAGGCAATTTGTCCATTATTGTTTTTAGGAATTTGAAATGATTTTACAGATGGGATTTTAATCATATCAAGGGTACTAATATTTATAATCACTAAACTGTCTTTAGGCATTTCGTCTGCCTTTTTCTTTTCAATTTTAGCTTTTCTTGTATCTGTAAAAAAAGGTTTAATTTTTGCTATTAAAAATTGGCCATTTTCTGTAAACTGAGCTTGATAGGCTCTTGGTATATTAATATTTGTCTTCGTCTGATTATTGTACAAAACCAATTTACCGTCGCCTTCCTGTGGATTAACAGTAAATGAAATGAATTTTCCTTGAGGTTGATAAATAACATCCTTTATATTTTCCCAACTATCATAAACAGTATGATCCAACACTTTTTTTTGTCCGTTACTCACTAAACAAATGATACACAATAGTAAACTTAAAAAATATTTCATATAACAATTATTTTTAATTAAAACTCAACTTTTTGGTCCTAACTTTGTTATGAATTTATAAAATAGTTTGTAATTATGAGGATAATTTATCTGATAACATTTTTGTGGTTACTACCGGTACTAAATTATGCTCAATCAAAGGGAAATTTAGCAGGTGAAGTGTTAGATAAAAATACACAAAAGCCCATTTATGGGGCCATCGTTCAATTAGTTAACACAAAATTTGCTACCCAAACTGATAGTTTAGGTAAATATATTTTTAAAGGAATCCCAACTGGTCAGTACCATATTTTAATTAATTCAATTGGCAGTATACCCTACCATTTATATAATGTTATTGTTGGATCAGGTAATATCAATTATGTAACAGCAGAACTAACTGTTCAGGAGACTGTTTTGAAAGATGTGATTGTTGGGAATATCAAAAAAACTGTAAGAGCTGCCACCTTAGAAACACCTTTAAGCATACAGAAATTAACAGCCGAGGAAATTAAATCTAGTCCCGGTAGTAACTTTGATATATCCAAAGTAGTTCAAACTTTACCTGGAGTAACTGGTTCTGCCACTACCGGAGCTGGTTTTAGAAATGATATTATAGTAAGAGGCGGGGCACCAAATGAAAACGTGTTTTATTTAGACGGAATTGAAATCCCTGTCATTAACCATTTTAGTACACAAGGAAGTGCCGGTGGGCCTCAAGGTATTTTGAATGTATCCTTTATTGATGAAGTTAAATTATCGTCATCAGCTTTTGATGCTAAATATGATAACGCTTTATCTTCCGTTTTTGAATTCAAGCAAAAAAAAGGGAATAGTGAAAAGGTACAGGGTAATTTTAGATTAGGGGCTACTGAAGTAGCAAGTACATTAGAAGGTCCTCTTTCAAAATCCGGAAAAACAACTTTTTTATTGTCAGCTAGAAGAAGCTATTTACAATTTTTATTTCGTGTATTAGACTTACCAATACGACCAAACTATTGGGATTTTCAATATAAAGTAACACATCAAATTGATCCAAAAACTACACTTACGTTTTTAGGCGTTGGTGCTATTGATAAGTTCTATTATGTTGCGCCCCAAAATTCAACTCCAGAAAAAAGATACGCTTTAAATATATCACCCACCATTAATCAATGGAGTTATATAGTGGGTGTTTCTTTAAAGAAATTAGTAAACAAGGGTTATTGGAATTTAAGTGCAAGTAGAAGCCACTTAAATAATGTGAATGAAAAATATGAAGACAATTTGAATCCTAATAAAGGAGAAAAAACATTTGATTATACTTCCAATGATATTTCAAATAACATACGATTTGATATTACTAAAAGTTTTTTAGGGCTAAAATGGACAACCGGAGCGAATTTGCAATCCATTGAATATGATAATTCCACTTTTCAAATTTTACCTAAACCTTACATCGATAGTTCATTGTTACCTACCTATTTACCCGCACCCAATATTTATAAGTATGCAACCAATTTAACTTATAGAAAATATGGAGCTTTTTTTCAATTAGGTAAAAGAGCATTCAATAATCGATTAGGTATTAGTGCTGGCATTAGAACCGATGGTAATGGATTTAATACAGCAGGCAGGGAATTTTATAATAGGCTATCTCCAAGAATTGGATTTAGTTATGTACTGACTGATAAAATTAATGTTAGTGCATCGGTTGGTAGATATTTTAAAGTTGCACCCAATACAGCTTTAGGATTTAAGGACTTAAATGGCAAATATGTTAATCGGGAAGCTGATTACATAGGTAGCAACCACTATGTAGCAGGTGTTGAATATATTCCAAGCGAAGCAACCCGTTTTACTGCAGAAGTATTTTATAAAAGGTACTTTAATGTGCCCATTAGCATTCAAAAAGGTTTGAGCTTGTCAAATTTAGGTGCTGATTTTAATATTCTTGGAAACGAACCAATCAGTAGTACTGGAAAAGGTCGTAGTTATGGCTATGAACTATTTGCACAGCAAAAATTAACTAATCGTTTTTTCGGAGTGGCAAGTTATAGTTTTTTCAGAAGTGCCTACACTAATTTAGCAGGTGAATTTATAAAAAGCTCCTGGGAAAATATCCATGTATTAAGTTTAACAGGTGGATATAAGTTTAACAGAAACTGGGAATTAGGCATCAAGTATAGGTTCCAAGGAGGCACACCATATACCCCATATGATAATAATAGTAGTAGGGTTAATTTTTTAACACAAGGATTAGGGGTGTTAGATTATTCAAAAGTGAACACATTACGTTTACCTAACTATCATTCGAGTGATTTAAGAATTGATAAAAAATATAATTACAAGAAAACGACGATAGACTTTTTCTTAGATATTACTAATTGGTACGGAAGTATGAGTGTTTCACCAAGTGTTTATATATTTGAATCAAATCCTGATGGAAGCTTTAAAACTACTGACGGAAAACCCATTAAAAAAGACGGATCAAATGCTATACCGGGCATTGCTGATAGCAATAGAGTATTGGTAACGCCTACCTTTGGGTTTATTTGGGAGTTTTAATAAGTTTAATAAATTTACCAGTTATGTATAAACTTTGCATATTCAAGACACCTAAAATGGCTTCTTTGATAATGCCTTTAGTCATTTTACTAACCCCTATTTTCCTATCAACGAATTTAATAGGCACTTCTTTAATTTTAAAACCAAGTCTCCAAGCAGCAAACTTCATTTCAATTTGAAAAGCATACCCAATGAATTTAATATTATTTAAGTTCAAACTTGCCAACACCTTACTTTTATAACAAACAAAACCTGCTGTAGGATCCTTTACAGGAATACCAGTTATTATTCTTGTGTAAGCAGAGCCCCCTTGTGAGTATATTTTACGATCTAAGGGCCAATTTTCAGTAGATCCTCCTTTAACATATCTACTTCCTACTGCTACATCAGCACCATCATCACAAGCTTTACATAATCTGTCTAAATCTTTTGGATCATGTGAAAAATCGGCATCCATTTCAATGATATAATCATAGTTGTTTGCTAATGCCCACTTAAAACCATGTATATAAGCTGTACCTAAACCTAATTTCCCAGCTCTACATTCTAAGAATAATCTATTTTGATTACTTTCCATTAACCCTCTTACGATATTAGCAGTCCCATCAGGTGAACCATCGTCTATCACTAAAATATGATAACCAGCCTCAAATGACAACACAGCATCTATAATTGAGGCTATATTTTCTTTTTCATTGTAAGTTGGTATAAGAACAATTTTTTTCACTTGCGTAATTTGAGGGGGAAAGATTTTTTTAAAAATACAAAATTGTCCTTAATAAACATTATATATTTTATTTGTTTAATATGAACTTATTTAATATTTCAGTTAATTTTTGCTTAGTGTGTAATGCAAAATCGCCCTTCATCATCCAATCATAATATTGTGGCTCTTCTTTAAGTACTTGAGTGACAGGTTTACCTTTATGTTTCCCAAAATTAAAAACAGGAATTCCATTTTCATATACAAATCGTCGAGCAAAATCAATTATTTCATCCTCACCCGTAAATTTCACAATAGAGTCTACCGTATTACCTATTTGAGGATATTTTAATATTTGTGCTTCCAAAATTTCCCAGGTTGCAGTTGCATCTGCCTCTGCAGTATGAGCATCTTGTAAAGTTTTATGACAATAAAATTGATAAGCTGCACTTAAGGTTCTTTGTTCCATCATATGGAATACCTTTTGAACATCTAATAATTTTCTTGTTTCTATATCAACACTAATACCAGCTCTTAAAAATTCTTCGTTTAAAATGGGAACATCAAATCTGTTGCTGTTATAACCCCCAATATCTGAACCTTCCAAAAACTGCTTTATTTCATTAGCTAACATTTTAAAATTAGGTGCATCCTTAACCATTTCATCCGTAATACCATGCACATCAGAACTTGCTTTAGGAATGGGCATTTCGGGATTTACTAAACGTCGCTTTACTTGCTTAGAACCATCAATCGCAATTTTTACAATCGCAATTTCAACAATTCTATCAATACTAATATTGATACCTGTGGTTTCTAGATCAATAAAACAAATGGGTCTGGCTAGTTGTAATGACATAATAAATTTTGTAGTTCGAAGTTAATCAATTTGGCCATTAAATTGTAGGAATTGACACTTAATAGTATCCTTAAAATTCTTAAATTTGCAATTCAAATATGAAATTATGAATTGGCTACCGCTTACAAATATTGAGCAGATTGAAAATATCAAAAATGCTTCCTTTAATAAACCACAATTAATATTTAAACATAGTACCACTTGCAGTATTTCTAGAATGGCTCATTCAAGATTTGAACGTGCTGATGCACCTGATTCAATTGATTTTTACTATTTAGACTTATTGAATCATAGAAGTTTATCTACGGCTATTGCCGAAGCTTTTCAAGTTCATCATGAATCTCCACAAGTGTTATTGATTAAAAATGGGGAATGCACTTACGATGAAAGCCATTATGGAATTATGATGGACGAAGTTATTGAGCAAGCTGGGGTATAAAATAGTATAAAACAAATGTGAAAATTAAAGTAGCATTATTTTAACATTTTTCTATAATCAAAGCACTAGCACCACCTCCCCCATTACAAATGGCAGCTGCTCCTAACTTTCCATTATTTTGATGTAATACATTTATAAGTGTTACCACAATCCTTGCACCACTACAACCCAACGGATGTCCCAAGGATACAGCACCCCCATATACATTAACTTTATTTTTGTCTAAATTTAGCAGTTGAGTATTAACAATACCAACTACTGAAAATGCCTCATTGAACTCGAAAAAGTCTATATCTGTAGTTGTTAAATTCGCTTTTTGTAATGCTTTAGGAATGGCTAAGGATGGTGTGGTCGTAAACCATTTTGGGTCTTGTTCTGCGTCAGCATAGCTTATAATTTTGGCTAAAGGAGTAAGTCCCAACTCATTTAATTTTTCACCACTCATTAAAATTAACGCAGCAGCTCCGTCATTCATTGTACTCGCATTGGCAGCAGTAACGGTACCGTCCTTACTAAAAGCGGGATTTAATTGTGGCACTTTATCAAACTTTACATTGAAAGGCTCTTCGTCTTTTGAAATAACCAATGGTTCCCCTTTTCGTTGTGGAATGGTTACTGGAATTATTTCCGCTTCAAACAACCCCTTTTCAATTGCTGCTTGAGATTTTTGATAGCTAGCAACTGCAAAATTATCTTGCTCCTCTCTTGATATATTATTCTGTTTCGCACATAAATCTGCAAAATTACCCATCGCGACTTGATCATATACATCCACTAAACCATCTTTTGCTAAACCATCCTGCATAGTAATATCTCCATATTTATTACCCCATCTTTGTGTTGTATTATAAAAAGGGACATTACTCATGCTTTCCATACCACCAGCAATTACAATATCAGCATCTCCTAGTAAAATACTTTGAGTAGCTATTGCAATTGCTTTCATGCCACTTGCACAAACTTTATTTACGGTGGTTGCAATCACTTTATCTGGTAAACCTGCTGCTTTACTTGCCTGTCTTGCTGGTGCTTGACCTAGTCCTGCCTGAATCACTGAACCCATTATTACCTCATCTATTAAAGCAGGATCGATATTTACTTTTTCAATAGCACCTTTAATGGCAATGGCACCAAGTGCTGTAGCTGACAATGATTTCAAACAACCACCAAATGAACCAATGGGTGTTCTTACTGCTGATACGATAAATACTTCCTTTGCCATAGTTATAAATTATCAGTTGAAAAATATAAACTTACTAGTTATTATTACTTAATGCTAATCTCCGGTTTCAGTTTCAGTTTTATTTCCTGAATCTTCAATTGTGCCTTCAACTAATCTTAAGCCACCGTTTTCAATCGTGATTAATTTAGACTTATATAAAATACCAACATTCATTTTGAAGGCCTTTTTACTCATTGCAAAAAAAGCATAAATGTCTTCTGGACTTGACTTATCATGATAAGGCAAAAATCCTTTATGCAATTTTAATAATTTAATGATGGTTTGTTGATCACCATCTAATTTTTCAACACCTTGCTTACCAATACCAATATCTAACTTGTTGGCCTCTCTAATTTTTTTTACAAAGGCTTCATCAATAAACTGGCCAATATGTAAATGCGTAAACACTTCGTTTTTATAAACCAACCCTTGATGAACACCATTAACAATCACAACATAACCGATTTCTGATTCACGATACACTTGTACTTTAACTTTCTCTCCTTCTTTAACGGTTAAAAAATCATTGCTGATTTGGTTATCAATTTTTTCAGTAGCAGCTACCCTTCCGGTTTGCTTGTCAATATATAATTTCACCAAATACTTGCCACCTAATCGCATAGTAGAAAGCTGTTGTGAAACCGGTACGAATACATCTTTCATTAATCCCCAATCCATAAAAGCACCTTGACGGGTAATTTCAACCACTTTCAAAGCAGCAATATCACCTACCACAGCAAATGGCTCCTGGGTTGTGGCAATTAAACGATTGTCAGAATCATGATAAACGAAAACACTGATGGTGTCACCAACCTGTAAGCCTGATGGAACAAAACGCTTAGGTAATAAAATACCCTCACCACCATCATCCATATAAAATCCAAAATCAACCTTTCGGTCTACGCGCATCAGATTAAATTGACCTACATTAATGGTTGACATGGTTATTTGATTTTTGTTTGATAAACCCTATATAAATTTAGAACAATTCTGGTTGTTCGTCGTTTGGATCTTTGATGACTACTTTAGTTTCCCATTCCATTTCGATTGTTTTGTTAAAATCAACCAATTTGGTACCTACGGCTTTCCATCCCATAATATCCACCATTTTGCTCACTTTAAATTTAGCCTTTCTAATTTGAGCACCTTTTCCTGTATTCACAACAAGGATTGGTTCGATAGCAGAGGAAACAGCCATTAAATAATTGCCATCACCTTCTTTAATACATAAGAATGGTGAACGTAAGGTAGTGGTTTCAATTTTAAAACGCTTAATGTTAAATTGAAGTTTATCCTTATCTAAATAAACAGCAGTAACAATTTTTTCAGGATTAAATTTCTCAATAGACAAAACCTTCTCTGGATCAAAACGTTGTGACTGTTCAGTATCAGTTACTTCGTAATATCCATCCTTGGTAAATACCAACAATTTCTCGTCTTCGAATGTACCTAAGTACAAACCTTTCTCTTCACTATTTAAACGACCAAACTTATCATCAAACCAAAGTTTGCGTCCAACTAAAGTACTTTTGCCAGCTTCTTTTAAACGAACTGTTTTGATAGGATACTTTGTAACCTGATTACCAACACTTCCTCGTCCTTTAACTTCCAATGTTTCAAAATAAAAGTCAAATTCTTTTATTCTTGCTGTACAGTTGGGGCTCAAAATAATTTTAACAGACTCCGCTTCACCATTTGCATTAATCGACATGTAATGCACTTTGGATTTTTCCAAACTTTTAGCTAATGGATATTCCTTATCACGCGTAATTCCTGTTACATTAAAACGTTTTGCATAACTTATTCCACTAGCGCCATCAACATATACCATATTATAAGTAGTACGTTCATCATTCTTTTGAAACACTGCTGCATGTATAATGTCCTTACCAATAAATACTTTATCTGACACCTTCACCACTTTCATGATACCTGATTTGGTGATTGCGATAATATCATCATAATCAGTACAATCACATAGCAACTCGTCTTTTTTCAGACTAGTACCAATAAAACCTTCCGCTTTGTTAATATATAACTTGGTATTGGCAATAGCTACCTGTTTAACTTGTATGGTATCAAATTCCTTTAATTCCGTTTTACGCTCTTTACCTTTACCGTATTTTTTTTGTAACCCTTCGTAATAGGCAACTGCATAATCCACTAAATTATCTAAATGATGCTTCGTCTCTTTAATACTAGCTTCAATATCTTTAATTTGTTGAATTAAATCCTCAATGTCTAATTTATAAATTCGCCTTACTGGCTTATCCGTTAATTTTAATAAGTCCTCACGTTCTATTGGTTTTTTGAATTTCTTTTTGAAAGGATCAAATGCTTTATCAATCGCATCAATCACTTTATCCCAATTCAAATGTTTTTTCTCTAATTCTTGGTATATTTTTTCTTCAAAGAATATTTTTTCTAAGCTCGTAAAATGCCACTTACTTTCTAACTCCTTTAATTGAATTTCTAGTTCCGCTTTCAATAAACCTTTAGTATGTTCTACAGAATGTTTTAATAAATCATTTGCACCTAAAAACTGAGGTCGATTGTTTACAATGACACAAGCATTAGGAGACAAACTAATTTCACAATCCGTGAATGCATATAAAGCATCAATGGTAATATCTGGAGATATCCCAGTAGCTAAATCAATTTGAATTTCAACTTCAGCAGCAGTTACGTCCGTTACTTTTTTAATTTTAATTTTACCTTGATCATTCGCCTTAGTAATACTTTCCATTAATTGAGTTGTCGTAACACTATATGGAACATCCTTGATTAACAATGTTTTTTTATCTAATTCCTCAATATGCGCACGCACTCTCACTTTACCTCCACGCTTGCCATCATTGTAATTAGACGCATCAATCATACCGCCTGTTTGAAAATCAGGCAACAATTCAAATTTACGACCTCTTAAATGTTTGATACTAGCTTCTAATAACTCATTGAAATTATGAGGTAAAATTTTTGTAGATAAACCAACCGCAATACCATCAGCACCTTGTGCTAATAATAAAGGAAACTTCATTGGCAATGTGATGGGTTCGTTTTTACGACCATCATAACTCAATGACCATTCAGTGGTTTTTGCATTGAATGCTACGTCTAATGCAAACTTACTTAAACGAGCCTCAATATACCTGGATGCAGCAGCAGAATCACCCGTACGAACATCCCCCCAGTTACCTTGGGTTTCTACCAACAAATTCTTTTGACCAATATTAACTAAGGCATCTCCAATACTTGCATCACCATGTGGGTGATACTGCATACTTTGTCCTATGATATTGGCTACCTTATTAAATCTGCCATCATCCATTTCTTTCATGGCATGCAGAATTCGACGTTGTACTGGCTTTAAACCGTCTTCAATTGCAGGTACAGCTCTTTCTAAAATTACATATGACGCATAATCCAAGAACCAGTTTTTATACTGCCCTTGTACGCCCGATTCGTTCTCTGTTACCCTACTTAAATTTTTCTCTTTTGCCATAACTATGCTTAATTTGAACTTTATAAAAGTTCATTAAAGTCGGTAAGTGTCATCACTACCGTCTGCTAAACTATTTAATTCCACAAAAACAATTTCCGTGATAGCCGTTAATTCATGCCAAACATTTGCTTGAATCAATACCCTTACTGGTGCTATCAGTTCGACAGTTTCTTCTTGATTTGTATTTAAATCCTTCCAGTGTAAAGTTGCTGAACCTTGCACTAAAAGCATGTCTTCGGGATTTTTCCCTTTTGAAATACCTTTGTGATAATGTTGCCCACTAACACTTCCGGCATTTCGATAAACCAATAAAAATTCCCCTGTTCTATCCGTATTAAAATAATGAAGTGCCCCACGATTATCCGCAGCTTTAAGATCAATTGGACTTATGGTTACACTCATTTATTTTAAATTAATTATTTTTCATTTAATTATTATGTAGTTAAAAATAACTACCTATAATATTTATACTTCTTCCGCATCCACTAAAACACCTGCACCACCGGGCATTTGAACGACCAAATCCTTCCATCCTTTTGCCCAATCACCCACAAATACAATTTTACCTGCTTCTGCTAAAGCTTTTAAACGAAATACAATAAACGCATCACCCAATTTCACTTTTAATTTAGTCATGATATTGCTTAATGCACTTGGTAATTTTTGAGCATTCTTAGTAAGCAAGCTTAAAATTTCTTTATCGTAACACCCAATATTCATGCTTACCAATTTTTTACCGCCCTCTAAGAAACGTACCCCTTCATTTTCTTGACATAATTTTTTCCATTCATCTGGATCTAATTCAAATTCACTTAACGTTATGGGTCTTGCTAATTTCTTCGCTTTTAAAAATTCCTTAGGTTGAATTTGACTTAAATAAGTTGGATAAAATAATTGTCCTTTTTCATTTAAAAAAGGCAGATTGTTTAAATATAAAACCTGAATACGCCCTTGATATTCTTTGAACTGACTCATCAACCAATAATATCCTGAAACATCATGTGCATTTTGTCCCATCCAAAGCCAAATCACTTCGTTCTCATCATGGTTTATTGCATTCAATAATTGATGTACCGTTAATTTATCATCCACAATATCTAACTGATCAATATAGGGAGAAAATTCCAATACATTTAGCCACCAATCACGACGTGCTTGATAACCTTCGGTTTCGTATATATCAAATAAGGGCCCAACGGCATAGTCGTCTTTAATTTCGATTACTTTGCCAGCAAGGGTTTCGTCCAATTCAATGGCAGCTTCTATAGCAGCAATGTCTGCTGTGTTAAACACTATGTGTATCATGCGCTTTGTCTAGTTCTACTTTTAAATTATTGATAATAAAATCTTGTCTTTCTGGGGAGTTCTTACCCATATAATATTCCAACAAATGTTGAATATGATCTCCTTGCTCTAAAATAACTGGAGCCAATTTAATATCGGCATTGATGAACTTGCCAAACTCTTCAGGACTAATTTCACCCAATCCCTTGAATCGAGTAATTTCAGGTTTACTGCCTAATTCACTTATTGCTTTTTGCTTTTCAGTTTCGTCGTAACAATAAATTGTTTTTTGCTTATTTCTAACGCGGAATAAAGGTGTTTCTAAAACAAATACGTGACCACGTTTTACAAGGTCTGGGAAGAATTGTAAAAAGAAGGTCAACATTAACAATCGAATGTGCATTCCATCCACGTCAGCATCGGTTGCAATTACAATATTATTATAACGTAAACCATCTAAACCTTCTTCAATATTTAAGGCGTGTTGCAATAAGTTAAACTCTTCATTTTCGTATACCACTTTTTTGGTAAGTCCAAACGCATTTAATGGTTTACCCCTTAAACTAAACACTGCTTGCGTGTCTACATTGCGAGATTTTGTAATGCTACCACTTGCAGAGTCACCTTCGGTAATAAATAAAGTGCTTGCTTGTTGAGTAGCAATAAACATTTCTTTATTCTTAGCAGGCAAGTCATCACTTAAATGCACACGACAATCTCTTAATTTTTTATTATGCAAGTTGGCTTTTTTAGCTCTTTCATTTGCTAACTTTTTGATGCCTGCCAATTCCTTACGTTCACGTTCGTTTTGTTCAATACGTTTTTTAAGCGCTTCCGCAACAGCTGAATTTCTATGCAAGAAATTATCCAATTCTTTAGCTAAAAATTCAGTGACAAAGTTTTTCATACTTGGGCCACCATCTGCTACATTTTGTGATCCTAATTTTGTTTTAGTCTGACTTTCAAACACGGGTTCTTGCACACGGACAGAAACGGCAGCTACAATGCTAGTTCTGATATCAGATGCTTCATAATCTTTTTTATAAAAATCACGTATCACTTTTACATAAGCTTCTCTAAATGCTTGTTGGTGTGTCCCACCTTGTGTTGTAAACTGTCCATTCACAAACGAAAAAATATCTTCACCGTAGTCATTATTATGAGAAATAGCAACTTCGATATCTTCACCTTTTAAATGCATGATTGGATATCTCAATTCGTCAGGGTTGGTTTTGCGTTCTAATAAATCCAACAATCCATTTTTACTTACAAACTTTTTATCATTAAAATGAATGACTAAACCTGCATTCAAATAACAATAGTTCCAAAGTTGGCTTTCAATATATTCGTAAATGAAATGATAGTTTTTAAAAACTGTTGCATCAGGAGTGAAACTAACCAAAGTACCATTCTGTTCGGTTGTTTTGGTTTCCTTTGTTTCATTTATTAATTGCCCTTTCTGAAATGTGGCAGAGCGACTCTTCCCTTCTCTAAATGCAGTTACTGTAAAGTCCTCACTCAATGCATTTACCGCTTTCGTGCCGACTCCATTTAAACCAACTGACTTTTGGAAAGCTTTACTATCGTATTTAGCCCCTGTATTTATTTTACTTACAACGTCTACTATTTTTCCCAATGGAATACCACGACCATAATCGCGAATTGTAACTGTTTTATCCTGTATTGAAATTTCTACCTGTTTACCATACCCCATGGTATGTTCATCGATACAGTTATCAATAACTTCCTTGATTAATACATAAATTCCGTCATCAGGAGCTGCACCATCTCCTAATTTTCCAATGTACATCCCTGGTCGTAAACGGATATGCTCTTTCCAATCTAATGACCTAATAGAGTCTTCATTATATTCAGCCCCGATCTTTGCTTCTGCCATAATTATCAATACTTTATGGGCACAGTGTGCCCTCGTCTAGCTGCAAATCTAATGCTCGAAACAAGTTTTGCAATCTAAAATGGAACAAAAAAGGGTAAATGTGAATAAAAAGATTATTGTATTATCTTTAGCACATCGAAAACAAAGCATCATATCCAATAGTTGACCTTGAATTTATCAAAAACAAGGCAAATGAACTTGAGGAAGAAAACCTCGAATTCCAAGATTATTTAAGGAATTTGGACAGTTTAACACTAGATAAAGCAGTTTTTGAGCTTTCTGAGTCGATTTCTCCTAAAATTGAATGTACCGATTGCGGCAACTGTTGTAAAAGTTTAATGGTCAATATTGACGAAGATGAGGCCAACAACTTATCCGCACATTTGGGTCAATCCAGGGATGAATTTGATGCTAAATACCTAGATAAGGGAGAATCGGGTCGCATGGTGGTAAATGCCATTCCTTGTCATTTTTTGGTAGGTAATAGCTGTAGTGTATATGAACATAGGTTTGCTGGGTGTAAAGAATTCCCTGCCTTTCATGTACCTGATTTCAACAAAAGACTATTTACCACCTATATGCATTATGATCGTTGTCCAATTATATTTAATGTATTGGAGACCTTAAAAATAGATTCAGGTTTTAAAAAAGCTTAAATTTTATTCATAAATGCCTTTACAATTTGGAATCGATGTTGTCCTAAAAAATGAGCCGGATTGGAAAAAGCTCCGAATTGGAATGTTGACCAATGATGCTGCCAAAACAAAAACAGGATTAAATAGTAGAAAGGCATTAGTAGATGCAGGCTTTAATTTAACCAAATTATTTTCACCTGAACATGGGATAAAAGCCATTGGAACAGATGGTGCATTTATGCATGATGGACAGGATGAATTAACGGGACTTCCTATTACAAGCCTTTATGGTGAGAAATATATGCCAACCGAATCAGATGTAAATGATGTTGATGTAATGTTATTTGACATACCTGATGCAGGTACTCGTTTTTATACCTATTTATGGTCAATGACTTATTGGATGGAAGCAGCACTTAAATATAATAAGCAAGTAATAATATTAGACCGCCCAAATCCTTTAGGTGGCAATATAAGTATGAGTGAAGGGCCTATGTTGGATGCTGAAATGTCTAGTTTTATTGGAAGGTTCAATATTCCCATAAAGCATCAGTGCACATTAGGAGAGCTAGCTAACTATTTTAATAAAACACAATCATGGAATGCGCAGTTAACTGTGATTAAATGTGAGGGTTGGAAAAGAGATAAATTATTTTATGATTGGAATATACGTTGGTCAAATCCATCTCCGGCATTACAAAATATAGAAGCTACTGTATTATATCCAGGATTATGTTTTTTTGAAGCGACTAATATTTCAGTAGGTAGAGGAACCCAGTATTCATTTGAATGGATTGGTGCAGACTGGCTTAATTTACCAGCGATAAATATGGTGTGTCAAAATATTTTAGGGGATGACTTTAAAATTGAAACCTTGTCACTTCCTATTTTATTAAATGGTGAGACTAGAATAACAAAAGGAATTAGATTTAAGGTAATAGAACCATCAGCATATGATGCGGTATTAAATGGTTTGTTATTATTAAAATTGGTGAAAGATATCCATCCTAAAGATTTTAAATGGGTGCCTTATCCAACAAATGCGAACCCTACTGGAAATAATCATTTGTCATTATTATTGGGTATACCAAATGCGGAAGATCTTTTTGAACTTCCCTTACAAAATTGGCTACAACAAATAAGTATTTTATTAAGAGTAGAAGATTGGAGAAACCAAATTAAACCATTTTTGGTGTATAAGTAATTCTTATGTTTACTATTGCTACAAACTTTAAATTAATTTTCAGAAATTTTTTCAATTCTTTTAGTACCTGCGTATAATTCATACTCAAGTAGTCTACAATCTATTTTTGCGTTCAAAAATTCAATACGCCTGCTTGGCTTTAATCGAATTTTTTTTGCTAATACTAAGTTGCCCGTAAAAATATAGCCAGTCATGCCTTTGCACTTATTTTTCATATAATCTCCAATGCGTGCATAGGTAGCTTCCAATTCAAGCTCCTCTCCTAGTCTTTCACCATATTCTGGGTTGATCATAACAATGGCACCTTCCTCGGGATCTGGCATTTCAGTTGCTTCAAAATCACAAACTTGAAAATCAATTAAGTCTTCAACTCCTGCAACTGATGCATTTATTTTTGCAATTTTTATTGCGTCTTTACTTATGTCTGATGCTATGATTACCAAATTGGGTAAATGCCTTACTTGTTCTTTAATGATTGTTCTTTCTTTTTCATAAACCGCTTTATCATATCCAATCAAATGCATAAAAGCATAATTATTTCTAAATAAGCCTGGCGCTCTTTTTGTTGCAATTAATGCAGCTTCAATAGCCAAAGTGCCAGAACCACACATAGGGTTTACAAAAGCACCAAACTTGTTCCATTTAGTTGATAAAATGGTTGCAGCAGCTAAGGCTTCCAACATAGGTGCCATACCTGGAAGTTTACGATAACCATGTCTAGCTAATGAATCTCCGGAGGTATCTAAGAAAATTTCAGCTTCGTCATTTTTCCAAAATAAATAAACCACTGCTCCAGCTAATTCAGAACCGGTAGATGGGCGCTTACCACTTACTTCACGCATTCTATCCACCACTGCATCTTTCACACGAAGGTTGGCAAATAAATTGGTAGAAATGGTATCATTAAATACATTACTAATTACAGAAAAATAGCCATCTGGCTTAATCATTTTTTCCCATGTAATAGAGACTGCATTATTATATAGTTCATCAGGATCATTACATATAAATGTCTTTAATGAATACATCACCTGACTAGCGCATCGTAGATTCAGGTTTAATCGAATACAATCATTTACAGTACCAGTTAATTCCACCCCTGTTTGGAATACCCTGTCCACATCAAATCCCAATCCAATTACTTCAGCCCTTAATGCTGGAGCCAACCATTTATTACAGGTGATAATTATTTTATTTCGAGTGGTAAATACTTGCATAGGACAAACTTAGTTCAATTATGGTAAAAGGCTTTAAAAGCAAAAATCCCCAACAATCTTAATTGATTTGTTGAGGATTCTTTGTGGGAGCACACGGGCTCGAACCGCGGACCCTCTCGGTGTAAACGAGATGCTCTGAACCAACTGAGCTATGCTCCCTTTTCCCTTTTGAGGAGTGCAAAAATAAGGGTGAATTGTTAAACTCCCAAAAAAAATATAAATTAATTTAATTGTACCGCCGGAAGTCGAGTAGACTGGCTATCATAAACGAATAATTCAACAATTTCAAAGCTCCAATATTTGGCTAAAGGTGACTTTTCTAATATTTCTTTAACCTCTTTTTTAGTATTCGCATTTATTGTAATCCAAGAAATTTGATTTTCCATACTTACTGCATAAGTATCAATCACCCCCTTATTTAATAGAAAATTTATATAAGTTCGATGAGGGGGCACGAGCGTCATAAATTCCTCATCCATGTCAAAAGAAATAATTGCTTGGTACTTTTTCATGATACTCTAAGTTAAGCTTTGTACAACAATTAAATTGATAAACTTTGCAATTTTTCGGTAATAGTAAATTGTGAATATATTTTTCGAATAACCATAACTATTCAAAACTGAGGTATCCAATGCTGCCACCTGACCCTGCAAAAAAAGCAGCCTTTCTATTGGGTTGATGTTGAACTACATGGAAACTTTGATTTGAAATTAAGTTCCAATTTTTGCCTGCATCCTCTGATACATCTATTCCAGATGTTCCACAGGAAATAACTAAATTATTATTTAAAAATTTTACAGATGATCGATAACCATTTGGCATTGTGAAAGCAGTATTAATTTGAAATTTATTATTAAATTTAACAAAGCCCCTTGCTATATCAGAGGTTAATGTGTTCTTCATGTAATCACCACCAACTACAATGAATTTTGTGCCATCAGGCGAAATATCTATACTATTAGCTCCTGTTGATTTACCCCCTTCCATCATGAACAATGGCATTGCAGTACCGTTTATCCATAATCTACTTTTTAACCCTCCAGTGACAAATACAATTAAATTATTTAAGTACCCGATATTACTATTACTGGAAGCGAAAAATGCTTCACCTTTATTTACTTTTGATTTCCAAAATCTAGCATTTACTTTAACCCAATGATTGCCTTTATCTTTTGTAGTTAATAAAAATAGTGTGTCATTAATGGGGTCTCCAATCACGGCACCAATTTTATCATTTTTAAATGAGATGGCATCCAAAAACATGCTAGTATCTGCATTTTCATAAACTTTTTTCCAACTGATTCCGCCATCAAATGTTTTTAAAATCACAGCAGGGGCAGCTATGGCAACTATGATCACTTCATTATCATCCCATGCGTGTATGGCCCTAAAGTCACGTGTCTCATACCCGTTCACTGTTAACCACTCAAAACTTTCACCCCCATTCATCGACTTCACTACCGTCCCTTTACTGCCACTTGCCCAAATTACTTTTTCAGATGGGATTGACAAACCTCTTAAACTAACTCCTTTCTTTTCCGTTAAAATTTTAATTGGACTTTGGGATAATAATTGCTGATTCCATAAAAGTAAAAGAAAAACAATTTTTATTATACGCATAGTTTATTCATTTTTGCAATCTAAAGATACAATATGATACCTTATTGGATGAGTAGAACTCAATTAATGTTAGGAGATGAAAAAATGGAGAACTTAATGCATAAAAATGTACTTGTAATTGGACTAGGTGGTGTTGGGGCTATATGTGCTGAAATGATTGTAAGAGCTGGTGTTGGCAGTATTACCATTGTAGATAATGACAAAGTGGATGCAAGTAATATTAATAGACAAATACAAGCTTTACAATCTAGTGTTGATTTGCCTAAAGCAAAAGTTTTATCGGCCAGATTATTAGACATCAATCCCAATTTGAATTTGACTGTTCATGAAATGTATATAAAGGAAGAAATCACAACCAATTTATTGGCATCTGCTCCTTGGGACTATGTGGTTGATTGTATTGATACTTTATCGTGTAAAGTATTTTTAATAAAAAAATGTATTGACATGAAATTGCCCATTGTCAGTTCAATGGGAGCTGGTGGAAAAGTGGATCCATCACAAATTTTAGTAACCGATATATCCAAAACCTATGTATGCAATTTGGCAAGGTATGTAAGAAAAAGATTGCAAGCCCTTGGAGTAAAAAAAGGACTTAAAGTTGTGTTTAGTCCAGAAAAAGCTGACCAAGACAAAATTATTGTTACTGAAAAAGCATTCCCTAAAAAATCTATCATTGGAACAATGAGCTATATGCCAGCAATTTTTGGATGTACAGTAGCAAGTGTAGTTATT
>CAIYUO010000094.1 GCA_903929425.1 uncultured Bacteroidota bacterium | reverse complement strand
TATTTGGTGCAAGAGAATTTAAAAGAGACTTAGGTACAAGGTTATTTAAGTTTAGGGGCGATATGAAAAAAGAATTAAATCATTATCATCCCAGAGGTCAACAAATAATTCAATCATATGTGAACGGCGTAAATACTTATATCGATGAAGTAAATCAGCGCCCAGACTTGCTTCCCATTGAATTTAAATTATTAAATATAAAGCCTCAAAAGTGGACAACTGATGTAGTCATATCAAGACATCAGGGATTATTAGGTAATAGTTCACAGGAATTAAATATCGGAAGGGCGGTTACAAAAGTAGGCGTTGATAAAGTAAAAGATATAATGTGGTTTCATCCGAAAGATCCCAATATTAAATTAGATAGTGCTATTGACGGCAGTTTATTCAATGATCATATTTTGGATTTATATAATGCCTATAGAAATGAGTTAGCATTCACCAAAAGTGATATTACAGAAGTTGATGAAGACGATGTGATGTTATTGCCTAAAAATAAATTTAAAAATATAGAACCCTATTTATCAGACCAGGAAATGGAGGGGAGTAATAATTGGATCATTGGTGGAAAAAAATCAGCGAGTGGATTTCCAATGCTTGCAAATGACCCACACCGCAAAATTGCACTTCCATCATTGCGTTATATTGTACATTTAAATGCACCAGGATGGAACGTTATAGGTGGTGGTGAGCCAACCATACCAGGCGTTTCGATAGGCCACAATGATTACGGTGCTTGGGGCTTAACGATTTATGAAACAGATGGGGAAGATATTTACGTGTATGATTTGAATCCCAATAATCATAATCAATATTGGTTTAAAGGTGCATGGAAAAACATGGAAACCATTAAAGATACGATTCAAATTAAAAATGAAAATGCGAGTATTGTATCATTAAGCTATTCAATTCATGGACCAGTTATGTATGTTGATAGTGCCCATCATAAAGCGTATGCAATGAAATGTGCATGGATGGAACCAGGAGGTTCGCCTTATTTAGCTTCCTTAAGAATTGATCAAGCAAAGGATTGGGATAGTTTTAGAGATGCATGTGCTTACAGTCATATTCCAGGTGAAAATATGATTTGGGCTGATAAAAAAGGTAATATTGGATGGCAGGCTGTGGGAATTGTACCTATTAGAAAAAATTTTAGTGGTTATGTGCCTGTGCCAGGTGATGGCAGGTACGAGTGGCAGGGGTATTTACCTATCAAAGAAAGACCACACTTATTGAATCCAAATAAAGGATATTTTGCTACCGCAAATAATAATGTAACGCCTAATGATTATAATCATTGGGATGCTGTTGGTTATACTTGGTCCGATGCTTTTAGAGCTGATCGTATTAATTCAGTTTTAGGCAAGTCAGAAAAAATATCCATACAAGACGTAGCTGCTTTACAAACTGATTATTTTTCAGTACCAGCAAGTATTTTAGTACCCTATGCTACCAATTGGTATTTTGAATCTGTTCAACTTACCGCTTTCGCAAGATTAGATTTAGCAAAATGGAATTATGTTTTAAATAAAGAAAGTGTTGCGGCTGGATTTTATGTAATGTGGGAAAAAGAAATTTTAAATGAAGCAAATAAATTATTTGTACCCGAAAATATTAGAGGACTGGTCTCCATGCAATTATCAAAAGTGATTGAACATATACAGCACCCCGAAAAATATTATCCTACCCCCGCTATAGAAAGTCGAGATCAATTTTTAAAAAAATGTTTCGAACAAGCATATAAAAAAATGGCATTAAAATTTTTGATTCCACCTAATGGGGTGGATACTAGAACATGGCAATATGGGCAAGCCAATTATAAACACATTAGCTTTGAGCATCCTTTAGCGCATTTAATTGATTCCAACACAAGAAAAAAATTAAACCTAGGACCTTTACCAAGAGGAGGTAATGGTTATACAGTTGGTTCCACAGGCAGTGCCGACAATCAGTCCAGTGGAGCAAGTTTTAGGGTTATAATGGATACTAAAAACTGGGACAATACCTTAATGATTAATACACCTGGACAGTCAGGTGATTATAAAAGCCCATATTATAGCAATCTATTTTCACTTTGGGCAAATGATCAATACTTTCCTGCCTATTTTTCTAAATCTTTAATTGAAAAAAATATGGATAATGAAACCATAATATTTCCTAATAATATTCAACAAAAATAAACTTTAATTGTGTTTCTAATTTGACTTTATAAATTTTTAAAAATGAAAAAAGTAATAATTATATTATTGGCATTTCCTATAATCAGCTTGGCTCAAAATCCTAAAAATTTTACGCCTTCGGCGTTTAATGATTTAACACGCATGGAGCGTATCAAAAATGCAATGCCTGTTATTGAAAAAATGTACAAGGACTTTGCAGAAGCAAAACATGTACCTGGTTATGCATATGGAATTGTAATTGATGGACAATTATTATATAAAGGAGCAAGTGGTTATGCGAATTTGGAAGAAAAAATTCCAGCTACCACTAGTTCTATGTTTCGAATTGCATCCATGTCAAAAAGTTTTACTTCACTTGCTATATTACATTTACGTGACGCAGGGAAATTGAGATTAGATGACCCAGTTGAATTATATATGCCCGCTTTAAAAGGACAAGGTCTTACGAAAGACTCACCACCCATTACCATTCGCCACCTAATGAGTCACAGTGCAGGTTTTCCCGAAGATAATCCTTGGGGAGATAGACAGTTAGCTGATACGGAGAAAGATTTAAATGATTTAATAAAAGGAAAATTGTCTTTTTCAAATGTTGCGGGTGTTGAATATGAATATAGCAATTTAGGTTTTGCCATGCTTGGATATATTATTCATAAAGTATCAGGTATTACTTATGATGCGTATATCAAAAAAAATATTTTGAATCCCTTAGGAATGAATGAAACTACTTATGAATTTAAAACAATCCCAAAAGACAAATTTGCATTTGGTTATAGGTATATTTATAATAATTGGAGAAAAGAAATTCCATTACAGGACGGAATATATGGTGCAATGGGTGGAATGATTACTTCAATAGATATGTTTGGAAAATATGTTGCAATGCATGAAGCTGCTTGGCCAGAAAGAAACGATCCAGAAACATTGCCAGTAAAAAGAAGCAGTATTAGAGAAATGCATCAGCCTGCTCGCTTTATTTCATTAAATCCTAATTATACTTTTCCTAGTGGAAAAAAATTAGCAACATCTGGTGCTTATACCTATGGCTTAAGATGGAGTATAGATGCAGAACATAAAAAAAATATTGGACATAGTGGAGGGTTGCCGGGCTTTGGAAGTAACTGGCAATTTTTACCAGATTATGGAATTGGTGTAATTTTGTTTGCGAATGTAACGTATGCTCCAACAACAGATATTAATACTGCGGTAATGGATACACTTGTTCAAATTGCTGGATTAAAACCACGTCAAACAAGTGTTTCTCCTATTTTGGCAAAGCGTCAAATAGAATTAATTAAAGTAATTGAAAACTGGGAAAACATTCCACAAATATTTGCAGAAAATTTTTCGGAAGATTATCCAATAGATTTATTGAAAAAACAATCTGTAACTATATTTTCACAAGTGGGAAAAATGATTAAAATTAATCCCATGATTGCTGAAAATCAATTAAGAGGCTATTGTATTATTGAATGCGAAAAAGGCAGTGTTGAATTAGCTTTTACTTTATCACCAGAGCATCCGGCATTGATACAAGAATATCATTTACATAAGATGTAATAATTTATTATAGTGACTTTAAATTGGAAAGGTATTTTTTTATGGAGTAATCAATTTTACGGTATTTGTGCTGTGCTATTGACAATAGAGTCTAATCTTTTATTGTTACATAAAATGCCCAATATTATTTTATTACTTTTCATTCATTTATCAACTGTTGTATATTATACGCATGCCTATTTGCAAGAGGTCCATGGTGGAATTTATGATGAAAGATCTAAATGGTATCAAAATAATCGAAAGTATTTAGTAATCAGACAATTAATGTATACTAGTATATGCATCTGGATTGGATGCATTAAATTTGATTTGTTGAAAATATTTTCACAGTCATCTTTATGGATGCAGCTAATTATATGTATATCAATTTTTATTTCAGTTATTTATTATTTGCCAACATTTCCATTCCGCTCTCTTAAATCAATCCGAGATAAAGGCTTACTTAAAAGTCTTAGTATCTCATGGGTTTGGTCAATTGTTTGCTGTGTATTTCCTATTTGGTTTGAATTGCGTGAAAATCTCACTCATTTACTTTCTACCTATATTTTCTGGAATCATTTTATATTTCTCTTTTTTTTTATACTAGTTTTAGCAATACTTTTTGATATTAAGGATTTGTATCGCGATAAAAACGAGTTGGTCAACACCATTGTTGCTAGACATGGAATTGATTTTACCATTCATAAAATAATTGTACCCTTATTGGTATTCATTTTTTCATTTGCAATCATTGGTTATATTACGCATACCAATAGTATGGCGCAATTAATTATGAATATGGTGTTATTATGCCTTACCTACCTAGTGACGCGAAAAATCATCAATTTTCACTCAATTCACATTAACCTCTTGTTGATAGATGGACTTATCATGCTTAAGGCTTTATTAAGCATCTTTTTGTGGAATTTTACGATTTAAGAATGCTGTAACATGTATTTTGGCAACAATTGCCAAATATTTTTAATATAAACAAATTCCTGTTCCAATAAATTAACCTAAGTGTTTATTATTATTATATAGATTTGCACTTTATTTGAATCATATAATAATAAATACAGATGGAGCAAGAAAAAAAGCAAAAACAGGCAACAATCAGAAAGGTAGTTATAGGCGTTTTATTGGTATTTGCCCTTTATTTTGGCATTAAAAAAGTAATATTTTCCTTAACACACGAAACGACAGATAATGCACAAATAGAAACCTCAATTGTACCCATCATTACCCGAATATCAGGGTATGTGAAAAACATTACTATCAAGGACTATGATTCAGTTAAACAAGACCAAGTTGTGGTTGAATTAGATGACGCTGAATTGCAAGCTTTATTAGAGGAGCAAAAAGCTGATTTATTGCAATCAACAGCGGATGTTGCCAACGCGAAAGCACAATTAGATAATGCGGTTTTATCTTTAAAAAATAACAGAGGCATTATTGATTTAAAATCAATTCGTCAAAAAAAGGCAGTTAATGATTTATCAAGAGATCAAAATTTATTCAAGGAGCAGGCAATCACAAAAAAGCAATTAGACGAAACTGAATTCCAATTAGCGGCTGCAAATCAAGAAGCAAGCAATGCACAAACTGAATATAGTATTGCAAATAATAGAATATCTATTATAAGAGAAAGTTTAAATAAGGCGAATGCAATGATTCAAATGAAGCAGGCCAAAATAAAGGAAACGGAATTGAAATTGTCGTATACAAAAATAACCACTCCAAGTAATGGAAAAATTGGCAAGAAAAATATTAATATTGGACAATTTGTGCAAGCAGGTACGCCTATGTTTTCAATTGTAAACGATAGTAGTTATTGGATTGTAGCGAATTTCAAAGAAAGCCAATTAGAGTCTCTTACTGAAGGAAAAAAAGTAAATATACGTTTGGATGCTTATCCTGAATTAATGATTCAAGGTACTATATTGAGCTTAAGTGATGCAACAGGAGCTAAGTTTTCGTTATTACCTCCAGACAATTCAAGTGGAAACTTTATTAAAGTAACACAAAGAATTCCTGTAAAAATTTCAATTGACAATCAAGCAGCTTTTAAAAATAAATTAAGAGCTGGTATGAGTGTATTTATAACCGTTGACAAATAGTTTAATGGCAACGCCAAAAGGAATAGCAAAAGCAATTATTGTAATTACAACTGTGTCAGCTGCCATTATGGAGTTGATTGATACCTCTATTGTAAATGTAGCATTAACTGAAATTTCAGGAAGCTTAGGAGTTAGTATTGAGGATATTAGTTGGGTGATAACTTCCTATGCAATTGCGAATGTGATTATCATTCCACTAACAGGGTTTTTGGCTGAATATTTTGGCCGAAAAAATTACTATATCGTATCTATGATCATATTTACGGTCGCCTCCTATTTATGTGGGCAGTCCGATAGTTTAGTAGAATTGATTATTTGGCGATTTGTACAAGGCGTTGGTGGGGGTGCTTTATTATCTACTTCACAAGCTATTTTATTTGATGCTTTTGAGCCAAAGGAACGACCTATGGCTGCAGGTTTATTTGGAATGGGAATTGTTTTGGGTCCAACATTGGGACCTACTTTAGGAGGTTGGATCATTGAACATAATAGTTGGCCTTTAATATTTTTAATCAATATCCCAATTGGGATTATAGCTACTTTTTTAGCATTTACATTTATTGATAAAAAGGAAGGGGAAGGGAAGTCTAAAAAAGATATTAAGATTGATTATACGGGTATCATGTTATTAGCGGTGGGTATTGGTTGTTTACAATATGTGTTGGAAAGAGGAGAATCAGAAGAGTGGTTTTCGAGTGAAACAATCAGATATTGTTCTTTATTTGCATTAGTAGGCCTAAGTTTATTTATTTGGTATGAATTATCAATAAAACAACCAGCCGTGAATTTAAGGGTGTTAGGGAATAGAAATTTAGCTTTTACAACCATATTTACCTTCGTTGCTGGCTTTGGATTATTTACATCTGTTTTTGTATATCCTGTACTTGCACAAAGAGTAATGGGATATACAGCATTTGAAACAGGTATTTCCTTGCTTCCACCAACACTCGCTGGTGTGATCATGATGCCAATAATAGGCAAATTAATGAGCAAGGGCGTTACGCCTATTCCTTTTTTGATGGTAGGTTTTATCCTTTTTTCAGTATATGCATTTTATAGCGCATCTATGCCGCCTGATGCAGGAAAATGGGACTTTTTCTGGCCTTTATTAATTAGAGCCTTTGGTATTTCAATGAGTCAATTGCCTTTGATTAACCAAGCAGTTGTGGGTCTTCAGCCAAAGGATTATGCATCAGGTATTTCCTTAAATAATATGATTCGTCAATTGGGTGGTGCCTTTGGAATTGCCATGGCCAACAACTATGTAGCACAACAATATTTTAAACACAGAACTAACTTGATTGCAAATTTACCTGCCGATGGAGCACAGTGGCAGGAAAGAGTTGGAGCTGTTACACAAGGAATAGCCAGTAAAACGGGTGATTTTCAAGGGGCAACACAACGTGCTTATAAATTAATTGATTTGTCGGTTGATAGACAAGCTTATTATTTATCTTATTTAGATACATTTAGACTTGTTGGTGTTTTCTTTTTAGTCGTAATTCCATTAGTATTGTTTTTAAGATCCAAGAAAAAATTAGATAAAGCCGCGTTAGAAGCTGCTGCTGAAGCGCATTAATAATATATGTATATGAAAAAAATATTGATCACAACTATTGTAATATTCTTTTTTGCACAAGTGTCCAATGGACAAAATTTAGTAAATACTGAATTAAAAACTTTATTGCAAAAGTCTTTAACTTATTTCCCAAAAGTTAAAGAAGTAGAACAAACTGTACAATTAGCAGAAAACAAATTAAAGCTAACGGAATTAAATAAATACCCCGACTTTACCATTGATGCAAGTTATGCTTATGTTAGACCTAAGATAGAAGTTGCTTTTGGAGAAAATTCGTTTCAATTTGCACCACTTCATAATGTATCGGCTGCAGTGAATGGAACCTATGCTTTAATTGATTTTGGCAGATTAAAAGCAAACATTGAAAAATCAAAATTAGAAGTACAAGTAGCCCACCATGTAGCAGCGCAATTACAAAATAGTTTGTTTACACAAATTAGTCAATTGTATTACCAAATCGTATACGCTCAAAAAGCAATTCAAATTCAAGATCAAGTATTAGCATTGTATAATGAAAACAAAAAAGTAATTGATGCTCAATTATTAAATGGAAGCGCCATTCAATTCGATGCACTTACGATTCAATCAAAAATTGACAATGAAATTAATCGTAAAATAGATTTAGAGACAAATTTAAAAAAACTATTAAATCTACTTAAGTATGCTACTGGAGTTGACAGTATTAAACAGGGCGAATTATCACTTTCAATGAAAGTATACACTTTTGAGGAGGCTTTACAAGTTGCTATGAATCACAATCCAACATTAGCTATTGCAAGAGATAAAATTAATATCGCAAAATCAGATGTTGCAATTAGTAAATTAACTGAAAAACCTTTTATTGGAGCGAAGGCTACGATGGGCTCAAGAAACGGGTATTTACCTTCCATTAATGAGCCAAGATTTAATTACAGCGCGGGTATTGGATTTTCAGTACCCTTATTTAATGGTGGTAAAACAAAGCAACTTATTAAGATACAAGAAAAAGGTTTGGATTTAAGTGAAACGAATATTGCTGTTCTATTACATGATACCGAAAAAGATATCCAAGCTGCTTTAATTGATATTAATAGCAGTCAAACAAGAATTATCAATGCTAATTCACAAATTGAACAAGCAGCCCTTGCTCAAAAATTAAGTTCAAGTAAATTAAAAAATGGAACAGCAACACCTATTGAAATATCAAGTACGAATACAGATTATCAAAAAGCATTATTGAATCAATTGCAATACCAATATCAATTATGTAATGCTCAAATTGAATTATTGAAAATAATGGGAGTTGATATTATCGACTAAAAATCCGCATAATCTCTAGTGGTCATTAAAACTGTTTCGTTTCGGTTTACTGCCTTTAAGTATTTGGGCATCGTTGAAATATTTTTCCATTTAGGAGAAGCACTAAAAGATTTCCAATGTGCATCACGATCGGCCATATCATTAAAACTAGTCATGTAAATTAAATTTGGTAATCGACTTCCAACAATAGCTTTTGAATAAAAAATGGCATTAAAGTTAAGCTCCTTAAATAATTCAATTTCACCACCTTCATTAAACATATGCACTTTTCTTAAATGAGCATTTTCAGTAGGGCTTTCGTAACTACGATACTCAAAAATTCGATTTGGAGATTTAGTTAAACTTGATATTTTTTCAAATTGTGTATGCAATTTAAATGACTTACTGATTATTCTTTCCACTCTTGTATAAGGCAAGCTACTGTCTGCATTTTCTAAGTCCACAATTTCATTCTTACCCATTGGATCTAATTTTTCAACTGCTTGATCTAATTTATCCAATAAATTTAAAGTTTGCATAGGAATCCAAACGTATAATTTTTTATCTATTGCAGTGTCATTTGCAATAGGTGCGAACACACCAATTTTTTGAATACCCGATTTGTGTAAATAAGGTAAGTAAACATTTTTTAAGTAAGTATCAATGCCAGTTATTTGTTGACTTGAATTACAATGATAAATTTGAATTAAATAAAATTCACGAGGAGTTTCCTTAGCATTGGCTTTAATTGAAAATCCAATTGTTAACAGTAAAATAGTGGTAAAAGCTAAAATTACTTTTTTCATGCTTTAATAGTTTAAGTCTCAAAAGTAGTGATTATGTATTTTAAACTAAAAATATTATTAT
>CAIYUO010000093.1 GCA_903929425.1 uncultured Bacteroidota bacterium | reverse complement strand
CACCAATAACGATAGAAAATAACCCTTGCGCATTTGTCATAACACTCCTTACTTCATTATATTCCAAAACGCCATAAGGAGTTCCTTGTATAATACTTAGCTTGATACTTATTAGTTGTGATGAGATTATTGAATTATCATTTTTTCTAGCTACTCCTTGAAAATTTAAGCCACTTTGAGCGTTACTAAAATTTGCAAAAAATATTAATAGGGAAGAAAAAAAGAAGATGTGTAATTTATATTTATTCATAAAATTCAATAGGATAGCTTGAATAGCTCAATTAAGGTTTTATAATTTTATAAACTACCATTTTTTCAATTTGATTTAAAGGCTTAAAATATATTTTTAAAAAATAAGTGGCTGAGGGAAGTTGCTCCATTGAAATACTTTTTTCATAATTAGTATATAGTGTGCCAGCCTCTTCGGTTAAAATAATATCACCCTTTACATTTATAAGTTGGATTGACAAATCGCCAATTTCCAAATATTTTAATTTTATATTTATTAAATTACTAGTTGGATTAGGGCCCACCGTAATCATATTGAGCAAGGAATAATTTTCATTATTATATTTGAAAATATTTTCAGTTGGTTGTAAAAAGCCGGTATATATAAAATAAGCTGAAGCATTGAAACTATTGATAGAAACTGATTCACTCAAGCTCCATTCTAAATTAGTAGCAACTCCACCACCATAGTTTAATGTATACGGACTTATATTTTGAGTAGAAATTTTAGTAAATAAAAAAATAGCAGGCAAGAAATAAATTTTCTTTTTCATTGAATTTATATGCTTGTACTGTTTATTTAAATTAAAATTTAAGGGGAAGGATAAGTACTGTAAAGTTACCTACTATTGGCTTGGATTTTTAAAAGCAACCCCACAAAAGAAATTTTTATTGATTTTTATCAATACGAGCTTTCTTTAATCTTGATAGATGTTCTTGAGAAACGCCAAGGTAATTGGCTAAAGTATTTTGTGAAATACGTTGATGAATTCCTGGAAATTGGTTGTCAATGTTATTATACCTTTCAATAATACTTTTGGTATCCTTATCCGTTAGTAAATTAACCAATTCTAAAACATGCGCTTCTGCTAACAAACTTCTAAGTATAGGTCCGTTTCTAAAATTTTGAGTGACATAAACTAATGCTTCAAAAGGTATAGAAATTACTTTGCAGACTTCTAAACACTCTACATTAAACATTGCAATATTATGGTTATAAAAGGAATAGGCTGTCAACGACATGTTTTCTTGCCTAAAATTATAAATCACTTCTTCTTTATTTTGATTAATTAGCCAATATTTCACAATACCTTTTGTTAGAAAATACAATTTTGAACATACTTCGTTTTTTTGAACCATTATCTCTCCTTTTTTAAAAGACTGGAGTTCACACATATCATTAAAGGTCTTTAGCTCCTCATTTGTAAAATTGGTGTGCGATAGAATGAATGCATTGAACCTAAAAAAACTATCCATATTTGAAATATTGAATAATAAAAATAGATTTAATTCTAGTGTATTATTATTTCAATTGGTTATAAAACATTGATATATATCATTGATTTTTATTTTGTTAATCTATTTATGTTTATGTTATAAAATCATTAGACATATAATCAATAAAAAACATGTAGCAGAATCCGTAGCTACTAGCCCCTATTTAACCCTATTTGGAGTGTATATAGCAAGAAAAGTATAATTATAACTCCTTTATATCTGATGAATTAGGTTGTTTGAGATGAGTTTGAATTAAGTCAGAACTCCCCGTCCGGTCCGCAAAAGCCCTTAACTTTCAATAAGTTAGGGGCTTTTTTGTGCCATAACTTTATGTTTAACCATTCTTTGTCTGTAATTACCAAAACATATAAATTAAAAAGTATTGATTATTTTTTTAATGTGAATATGATTTACTATATTCATAATCATTATAACAATATCACTATGAAAAAACTATTAGCAGTAATTCTAGTTGCAGTAATGTACCTGAATGTTACTTCATGCGCTACCATTGTTGGTGGACAGGTAAGCACTTATCAAAGAACAAAACCTAAAGCAGGAGAACCACAAAGACAAATTAAAATGGGTCCATTGTTATGTGATATTTTCTTTTGGGGTGGTGCTGGTCTGTTAGTTGATTTTGCTACAGGTGCAATTTATAAAGATCAACCAGCTACTAAATAAAATTTGAAAAATTACAATATTTCGAATCAAGCTCGGTGCGAAATATTTAATAAAAACCCCTTGTAATTCAATAAATTACAAGGGGTTTTTATTAATTTTATATTGCATTATTTTACACTCTATTAAACCTTTTTAGTTTTGAAAAGTCAAACTATTAAATTGACCCTATGATTTTAAATAAATTTAGATTGTTTTTACCTTTTTTGGTAACCATCACTTTTGCATGTAGCAAATCAGATACCACTACAAGTAGTACGACTTCATCAACCGATGATGCTGTTGTCATTGAAGTTGATCCCACTAAATTTTTAGCTGCTGGATTATCTGAAAGTATTACCAAAGTAAATCAAACACTTTCCGATGGATCAATAGTTATGTGTTACAAAATAGTAACAAATAATACCACAAGTGACCATGATCAAGGCCCTTGGTGTCCAACTAATATTAATGATGGCATTGATAAAGGTGGTTTATGGTTTGAAGGTGGAAAATTATATGATGTAGATGGTGCATTTATTAAAAATTTAGCAACCTTTTATTCAAATACAACTTGGAAATTATACAATTCAGCAAATGGCGATATAAATGTTACCAATACAAAGGCCGCATGTGAAGCTGCTGCCAGACCAAATGTTGATCCTTTGTATAAAAATTATTGTGTTCAATGTTTACCTTCTTACTTTCCGGGAATTAAAAAAACATATTATATCCCAGTTAAACCAGTTAAATCAAAAAGTACAACATCTATAATGGGTATGGGAAGTGTAGTAGGTATAGCATTTAATGGCATTAATTTTGATCCTCCAGCTCCTACTCAAGCCATCTTAGGTGCTTTTACTTTAGCTCCATTTGATGATGCAGGTGGACATGTTAATGGTGCGTCGGGGTATCATTATCATGCGGCCACTGGAAAATCAACAAAATTAAAACAATCCGATGCGCATGCTGCCATGATTGGTTACGCAATGGATGGATATGGTATATTCGAAAACTTAGATGAAGCGGGAAAAGAAAGTACAGATCTTGACACAAGTAGAGGACATTATGATTCAAAAAGAGGCTACCATTATCACGTTGCTTCAGCTGGCTCAAATAGCTTTATAAATAGCTTCAGAGGTGTCCCTGGCTCATTTTCCGTGACATTGTAATAATATAATATGCTTAAAATAAGGTATTTAATTATATTGTTACTGTTTGTTGAAAGTGTATATGCACATAATCCTCAGGTATCCACTATTTCAATTATTCAAAACGAAAATAATAAATGGTCTGTATTTATCACAGCCCCACTTTATACTTGTCAATTAGCCATTAAAGAGAAATTTCCTCAAATGAATATGGATAGCATAAATCCATTTGATTTACAAAAAACAATATTGGATTTAGTTAAAAATAATTTGATAATTAATGGAGATACTAATATTAGGTTTATAAATGATAAAGTCCAATTAGCGCATGAGACAACTATTTTTTTTGATATAAGTAATGACAATTTATTACCAGCTCAAGTTTCGTTCAAGGCTTTTAGTAAATTATATAGCCATTTTACTTTATTGAAAATTGTTCCAAAAAAATCAAAAGAAATTTCTTTTATTTTAAATAGCGAGAATAAGTTTCATTTTCCAAAAATGAGCGAATCACCCACTACCTCATTCAACTTTTATTTTTTACTAATCCCATTAAGCATAGTAATATTTTTATTCTTAAGAAGATTTTTAGTTAAAACTAAAAAAAGTAATGTCTAACAAATTTTTATTAAGCTTTATTGCTCTATTGATAGGCTCATTTGTGGCTGCACAGCCAATAAGAAAATCAAGCATAAAAGACGATTCTACAAATTTTACAATACAAACTAACTATTTAAGTAATTATGTATATAATGGAAGGGCCGATTCATTAAAAGCACCCTATTTTTATACCACGGCTACTATAAATTTTGCAAATGGTATTTATGCAAGTTTTAGTCTTAATTATTTACTTACCCCGGGATATAGTGGCTATGATTTTTCTGAATTAAATTTGGGCTATAACTATGCATTAGGTGAAAAAATATCGGGTGAAGTATATGGATCAATGGCTAACCCTCCAATTTGTTGCGCATCATCCAATCCTAAATGTGCCCATGTTTTTCCTGCATCTTCCGATTTATACATTCCATTTCCCACCGATAAGTCGGGCCTTTGAATGCCCTCACCTGATCCTACATAAATAACATTAGGATTGGAAGGCGCTACCGCTATATCACCAATAGAACCTGTGTTTTGATCATCAAAAATCGGAAACCAAGTTCTGCCATAGTCGGTAGTTTTCCATACACCCCCATTATTCACGCCTATATAAAATACATTTGGTTCTTGCGGTACACCAACTGCACCAACGGTTCTGCCGCCACGGTGTGGACCAATCATTCTCCATTTAATAGCATTAAAATAGTTTGAATCAATTTGAGCAATTGCTATTGTTTGAATAAAAGAAAAAGCAATAACAAGGATAAATGACCATTTTTTCATAGCAAGGATTTAAGATTTTCTAGTAGTATAAATATAATACTTATACCTAAGTATAAAAGCAATCAAAAGTACTAAACCACATAGTTCTGAAATTAGTTTTTCAGCATCAATCCAATCAGTAGGTCTGTCTTTTAATAAAGGATCCATTAATATACCATGTGCAACAAACAACATGCAAGTAGCATAGGAAATCAAATGAATTTTTTTCCATAAACTAAAACGCAACTTTTGTTTGACCACTTTTTGAGTGGTTATAATTACCGTTATTAATGCTAAAAAAGAAAAAGTTCCTAAGAAAACAATGTTTGATTGGTGTGGTGCATTCGCTGGCCATAGAATATCCAAATAAGTAAATTTGTTTGAAGCATCTAATGGAATCAAAATTACATGCGCCAAAACAAAAAATAAGGCAATATATGCTGTGTAATTATGTAAATTATAAATATCAAGCGATTTGATTTTTTCAGGTAATTTTAACCCCCAATTCGTTTTTTTGAAAGAAGTGCTTAACATCATTCCCAAAACCATATTGCAGGTCAAAATAACGGTGGCAATTAATCCCAAACTACCAGATAAATCAGTTGTATTGATAAGTGCATCCGCTATTATACTTGTTATATGCATTATTGAATTAAATTAAAAATAACTGCTTTTTATTTCTATATAGATGAATATAACATATTCGTTTTATTGATCTGCAAGTAAATATTGTTTGTAATTAGTTTGATTATAATATTGCGCTAAATAAGTTTTACTGTTTTCACTTGAAAATTTAGTGCTTGCTAAATGTAGAATACCCAACCCCTCTCTATATTCAAATGGTTTTATTTGAGGACCATCCCATTTTTTTTCTTGGACTAAATAAGGAATCATTTCTTCCACAGCAGCTTTTAATGTATGTTTTGCATTCTCTTGATGAGCCCAAAAATCAACACCCGAATATTCAGCCATCTTAGCAATTTTCAAGAATGCTTCAATAACAAAAACAGAATAATGTAAAGATGTTGTCCTTGCCATTTCAAGTGGAAACCTATTATTGTCATCCATTTGATTAGTAAGTCTAATTTGTGCATTTTGAATAATTTTAATTGCCTCCTCTTTTTGATTATTAAACAATGAAATAGATAACCTCAATGCATCATACCATACGCCGTGGTTATTTTTTGTTTTCATTTCATCTAAACCATTTTTACTGGTTTGCATCCATTGCAAGAAGTCTGCAAACCAAGCCTGCATATTTTTTAAGTCTTCTTTAGGATAAGCCCCATCCTTATCCATAAGCTGAATGGCTTCAATTACTTTAATGAAATTTCTTGCATCAATTAAACCAGCACCCCTTCCAACATTTTCACCTTTAATGGCTTGTCCAAAATTCATATTGGGATTCATTCTGGTGGCAGTATCCAAAAACCATACCCTGATTAATTGAACGGCATGGTTGTAATATTTTTTATCCCCTGAATAATAATTAGCAAGTGCTAGTGTATAAACATTGCTGCATAGTTCAGGCAAATAATCCTTGTCCTTATATAATAGCACTTCAGGATTCGTTTCTCCGTCCTTTCTCATATAGGGCAACCCATCTTTCATGGAAGGATCAGGCCAGTGATATGGAGCCAAACTCATGTAGTCGTGCTTTGAACCACTTGGAGGTATATTGGTTTTTTCCATGACCGAAACCGGACCATATTTTAAAGACTTGTCTGCTTCTGAAATTAAAGCTTTATAGGCTTTTTGAAAAATAGCATCATTTGATTCAACCTTTTCTTTATTACTTTTTAATGTATTAACATTTAAAATGAATGGTCCATTTTGAGCATTCGTAATTAATTGCATGCTAAATGTAAAAATGCACAAGACCGCAATTTTTAAGTATTTATTTTTCATGCATTATTAGATTTAATAGCTACTTTTTTATCCGTTAAAAAATGAATGCAAATCCACCCCAATGGAACCAACATGGCTGCTAAAGCAAAAAAGGAATAATAATTTGTCTTTGAAATAATGGGTACCAATAATGTAATAATAATGGTACCTAAAACTGCTGCGGTACCGCCCATCCCCGAAACTGCACCTACATTTTTTCCACTAAAAAAATCGGAAGGAAGTGTTTGTAAATTATTAATGAGAAATTGAAATCCGAAAAGTGTGCTTCCAATTAAAAAAATTGCAAGTGGTATTTGCACTTTTAGTTGATCTAAAAAGAACAGGATTCCTAATAAAGATAACAACATAATTATACAGCCAATTGCTATTGCTTTTTTTCTTGCTTTTTGAGCTGATACTCCTTTCTTGATAAGCCAACTTGAATAAAAGCCTCCTGTTAATCCTCCAATTGCTGCAAATAAATAGGGTGCCCACGAAAATGCACCCACTTGTTTGATATCAAATTCCATTTGATCTTTTAAAAAGGTAGGAAGCCATGTTAAGAACATCCACCAAACAGGATCCAAGAAAAATCTGGAGGTTATAATGCCCCAAGTATTGCGTACTTGTAATAATTGACGCCAACTTTTAACAGGTTGCTCATTATTAATTTGAGTTGCCGACTTATCCCCTTCAATATGAGCAAGCTCCTCATTTGATATCCAGGAGTGTTTGGAAGGAACATTTTTATTGATAAGTAACCAAGGAATCATCCAAAGTAAACCAATGCATCCAATACCTACAAAGGTCATTCTCCATCCAAATGCAAGATATACATATGCAATAAACGGCGCTGCAACAACAGATCCAAGTGATGCGCCAGCCCCAAATATACCCTGCGCTATGGCCCGCTCTTTTGCAGGAAACCATTCTGCATTACTTTTGGTAGCCCCCGGCCAGTTACCTGCTTCACTAAAACCAAGCATAGCCCTAAATATATTAAATGAAAATATTGATTTTGCAAAAGCATGCAGTGCAATAGATACACTCCAAGCGCTAATTGAAACGACCATTCCAATTCTTGTTCCAATGGCATCCATCATTTTACCCGTCACCATCTGACCTATTGCATAGGTAATCATGAAGAAAGTTGTAATAATGGCCAATGCATTTTTATTATCTGCATCTGCAATTCCAAATTCTTTATAAATATATGGCCACATGATGTTAATCGCACTACGATCAATGTAATTGATAATGGTTGCAAGTCCAATCAATCCTATAATCCACCATCTCAGCCCTTTTAGTTGAAATGCCATTTACTAATCAATTAATTATTCTTTGGGAAAATCAGCTCCTTCAGTCACATCTGCCCAGGTATCAAAATCATGTTTTAATTCGTCTAATTTAATCCTGGCTCCTTTCAATGCTGCAACTCCCAACAACAAACGTAATGGTGGATGCTCAGCTTCAACAACCTGAATCATAGCTTTTGCTGCCTTAACCGGATCACCGGCTTGGTTGCCACTTAATCCTCGAATATCACCTTTATTTTTTCCTGCAGTTGCTGCATAATCTTCAATCACAATTTTACTATCATTTGCCGAACGGCCCGCCCAGTCAGTTCTAAATCCACTTGGCGCTACAATAGTTACTTTAATACCCAAAGGTGCAACCTCTTTGCTTAATGATTCACTTAACCCGTCCACTGCATATTTAGTGGCATTATAAAAACCTACACCCGGAAAGGAACGAAGTCCTCCTATTGAAGCGATATTTAATATATGTCCACTACGTTGTTTTCTCATATGAGGCAAAACGGCTTGTGTCATATGCGCTAAACCAAATACATTAATTTCAAACATTTGACGCACTTGAGCATCCTCACTCTCTTCAATGGCGCCAAAATATCCAATACCTGCATTGTTTACCAATACATCGATCTGTCCAAATTTTGCAATAGTTGCTGCCACCGACGCTGTAATTTGATCGGCTACTGTAACATCTAACTTTACTACTAAGGATGTTTCAGGATAATTTGCCACTATATCGGCAACGTCATTTGTATTGCGCGCTGCAACCACTACATTATATCCTTTTGCTAATGCCTCAACGGCTAAATAACGACCAAATCCAGTTGAGCAACCTGTAATAAACCATACTTTTTGCATAAAAATTATATTTTAAATGTGCCCTTAAAGATATGGTCTAATTGAAGAAAAAGCAAATGTAAAAATGGCTATAAAATCACATTACATCATCTAGTACATGAGTCCCAATAAAATGAGCGTCAAGATATGAAGTTTCAGTAAGTTGTAAAATAAATAAAGCTATTGAAAAGGTTACTGAAAAAAGGATAATAGCAATCCTGTTTGCTCGACGGTCTTCCAAATGTGAAAATGCAATTGCAATTTGTGTTAATACCCCAAAAATAAATAAAACATATATTTTTTCAGGCAATATTTTTGACTTTTTTAGTTCTTTTCGCTCAAACCAAGAATGCCTTAAAGTCTCTAAATTTGTATAAAATGCATTTTGCATGACTACATTTCCATTGAATTTTTGGATGTCATTTGCCAAACTATAAAACTCGGTAAAGGTATTTTTTGAAAATGATTGCTTGTTGTAACTTGAATCTTTTGAGATTTTAAGAATGATGTCATTTTTCTCTTGCAATTTTATCTTATCGATATAATTTTCTACAGCAATATTAAAATACTTTGAATTTTCTCCCAATGGTTCAGTTATCCTTTTTAATGCTCTAAGATCACTAGCTTGTTCCATTAATAATGCATTAATCTTACTTGTTTTGTTCCAAACTTCCGTAAAAATTAAACTTGCAAAAAGTGCAAAAAGAAGGGAAAGTGGACTTACTATTGATGCAGATATTCCAATAATTTTTTGACTGGTTTTTGAATATTTTAAAGAAGCATAAATAACCAAACCTCCAGTTATAAATGGGAATAGTGAAAATAAAAAATGATTAGTCAT
>CAIYUO010000092.1 GCA_903929425.1 uncultured Bacteroidota bacterium | reverse complement strand
TTTTAATTTTTATAAAAAAAATAACAAAAATTTAATAATTAGAAATTAGTTTATATATTGCCACCCATTATTAAATAAAATATTCATATGCGAAAAATTATTTTACTTTTCATGTGCTCTTTTTTAGCGTTTACTCAGCTATCAGCACAAAATCGTACAATCAAAGGGAAGGTTGTAGATGAGAAAGGTTTACCTGTAGCAAGCGCAAGTTTGATAGTTAAGGGTACCACTACTGGATCAGTTACTAACGAAACAGGAAGCTTTAGTTTTCAAGTTAATGCAAGTGCAAAAACACTTGTTGTATCGTCCTTGAACTTTTCTCCTTCAGAAATTAGTATAACTAAGAATGATACTTATAACATAGTTTTAAAATCTACAACAGCTGCGGCCGAAGAGGTAGTAGTAGTAGGTTATCGTACATTAAGAAAGAAAGATGTTGTAGGTTCCATTTCAACCGTTGACGGTGCAGAAATTGCTCAGAAACCAATTGTAAACTTTACACAACTTTTACAAGGTAAAGCAGCTGGTGTGAATGTAATTGGTGAGGGTGGAAGGCCTGGTGCTGGTGCATTTATTAGAATACGTGGTGTAGGATCAATTAACGCTAGTGCTGATCCATTGATTATAGTGGACGGTGTGCAAATATCTTCTACCGCATTTGCTATGATTAATCCAAACGATATCGGAGATGTTTCTATATTAAAAGATGCCTCTTCATCTGCTATTTATGGATCAAGAGCTGCAAATGGTGTAATAGTAGTAACGACTAAACTAGGAAAAGCAAAACCAGAAATTCGTTATTCATACCAAACAGGTAAGAGTGATGCAATTGATCCTATGAATGTTCAATTCATGACTGCTGGTGAAAAACTTAGATGGGAATTCGAGAGAGGATATACAAATCCTTACATGACTACTTTAATTTCTGCCGGAATTGCTGATAAAAGTTTACCTGCTGGAGCAACTTTAGCAAGCATTACAGCGGATCAAAGATTGGCTTTTTGGAACAAATTAGAGTCTGCTGCTCCAAAAAATTGGAAAGATTATTATCTACCTACTGCCAATATGAAACAACATGAGGTTTCTATTGCTGGTGCTTCAGATAAATTCAAATACTTCATGTCGTTAAATAAAAGCGATAACCAAGGTGTTATGTATGGTTCTTATTATAACAGATTGGGTGGTAGATTGAATGTGGAGTATACAGCGAATGAGTGGTTAAAAACAGGTATGAATTTATCGGTTTCTCAATCTCAAGAAGATTTAAAAAGAGAATTGTATAATACACAAAGTTCTTCAACTGCCTTGTATTTAACGAATCCATATGAACCTGTATATAATGCAAATGGTACTTATAACTTAACAATGCAAGGATTTTCTTCCTTAGAAGGTGCAGATAACAATCCAGCAATTTATGATCGTTTATCCTCTTATGCAACAGGTTATGCTGAAGTAAAGTTGTATAAAGATTTAGTATTTAAATCTCAATTAGGAACCAATTATAACACACTTAAATTAGAAAGTTATTTAAAGCCAGGTAGTAACCTTGCAAACATTTTGGGATACAATCAAAAGAATGATGCAGGTAATATTGACTTTACTTATGTGTTTACTAATACATTGAACTACAAAAAATCATTTGGCAAGAGTAACGCAAATTTATTCTTAGGTCAAGAGTTTAATAAGAATAAATTTTACTCTTATACTTTGACTGCAAGAAACTTTGCTTCTCCAACTATGATTACTTTGGAAAATGCGGGTACACCAACAGGGGCTTCTACTTCAAGGTCTGATTGGTCTATGATTTCTTATTTTGCCAATGCTTCATATGATTATGATAGAAAATATTTCTTTAACGCATCAATCAGAAGAGATGGTTCTTCTCGTTTTGGGGCGAATAATAAATTTGCTGATTTCTGGTCATTAGGTTTGGCTTATGATGTTAAAAAGGAAAACTTTTTAGCGAATATTGAAAGTATTTCAACTTTAAAGTTGAAAGCATCTTTGGGAACAGCGGGTAACAACAACATAGGAAACTATAACTCATTAGGTACTTACGCATTAAGCAGTAAGTACAATGACGCTCCTGTTGCAACTCCAAACTCTCTTCCAAATCCAGGATTAACTTGGGAAACCAATAAAACGTTGGATCTTGGTGCTGAATTTGGCTTTTTCAATAACCGTTTCACAGCTGGTTTAGACTATTTTGACAGAACTACTGATGATTTACTTTATACCGTGAATGTATCTACAACAACAGGTTTTAGTTCTTATTATGGTAATATTGGTAATTTGAACAACAAAGGTTATGAATTAACACTTGGTGCTGATGTATTAAGAGCTAAAGACTTCAATTGGAATCTATCTTTTAATTACACAAATGTGGACAATAAAATAACTAAGTTATATTCTGATGATGCTCCATATGGTATTGGTCGCTTGAAGGTGGGTTACCCTATTTCAAACTACTTTTTAGTACGTTCTGCTGGAATAAATCCTGCAAATGGTAAAAGACAGTATTTAACCAAGGCTGGTGTAACTACTGAAACGTATTCTTCATCTGATGCAGTATTATTAGAAGGTAAATCACCTAACGTGAAATTCTACGGTTCTTTAAATTCAAGAATTACTTACAAAGGTTTTGATTTAAATACCCAATTTTATTATTCTGGTGGTAACTATATCTACAATTTCACTTATGCAAGAGCAACTTATGGTGCAGCTTACTATACTAATCAGTTGTTTACGGAAGCTTCTAAATATTGGAAAAAGGCTGGAGATATAGTTTCTTTCCCTAGTATTACAGATGCAACACAATCTACATTTAACTCTACTGATCAGTGGTTACAAAAAGGAGACTACATCATGTTAAGAGATTTAACATTAGGTTATACAGCTAATATTCCTAGTAAGGGTTTTATTGGAAAACTGAAATTAAAATCTATAAGAATATTTGTTCAAGGAACTAACTTATGGATGTCTACTGAGTATAAAGGTATGCCGGAAATTGGTCAGGCGAATAGAGAAAGTGCAAGTAGTTATTACCCAGGTTCTTATTCTTTATTCCCTTATCCACAAACAAAATCATTTACAACTGGTATTGATATCAGGTTTTAAAAATATAAAAGTCTAAAATATGAAAAAGATTAGTTTAATATTATTTACAGCCCTAGTTCTTGGAGCTTGTAATAAAAAGGAACTTGATTTGTATCCGTATAATCAGATTGAAACGGCTCAAGCTTTCAATAACACCAACAATGTGGATTTAGCATTGGGTGGTGTATACAATGGATTAAGATCAGCAGGAAGTTATTACCAAGGTGATTGGAATGTTGCTTTTGAAGTAGTATCGGATAATTTAGTGTTGAACCAACAAGGTCGTTTATCACAACAAACCTTTTACAACTGGCAATACACTGGAAATGGAACTTCAGGATTATTTGGCAATGCTTATTCCATTATTCGTCGTTGCAATGCTATTATCGAAAACATTGATAAAGTAGTTGCTGCCGATACGTATAAAAATAATGTGAAAGGACAAGCATTAGCTGCTCGTGCACTTTTACATTTTGATTTATCAAGAGTATATGGTGTAACTTATTTAAATGCAACTGATAAAGACAGTACTGCTCCATATGTAATTTCAACTGATGCAACTTTAGTACCAGGTAAAATGAGCGTAAAGGATGTTTATACAAAAGTAGTAGCTGATTTAACCAATGCTGAAACTTTAATTGGAACTTCAAATGGAGTTGGTAGAATTAGTAAAAATGCAGTGCAAGGTTTTTTATCTAAAGTATATCTTTACATGGGAGATTGGGATAAATCAATTGCTTCGGCTTCAGCTGCTTTAGGTGCTACACCAGCAATTGGATCGATTAGTACTTTCCCTTCTATTTGGACAGATGCTTCTGAGGTAGGAGTTATATTTAAAATTAAAAATACCCTAACAGATAATTCTAATACATTAGGTGTTAACTATTATCAAATAGTGGGTGGTGGTATTAAATCAGAATATAATGTGGATTATAATTTGTTCCAACTTTTCAAATCGAATGATGTTAGAAAAGCAACTTATACGGTAACATCTGCTTATAATGGCGTGACTTACAATCATGTCATTAAATATGCAGGTAAGACAGGTTTCCCAGTGGGTGTTTTAGATGGTAAAGTATTAAGGTCTGCTGAAGTTCTTTTGAATAGAGCAGAAGCAAACTATAGAAAAGGCAGTACAGCTGCTGCATTAGCTGACTTAAACTTGTTAAAATCAAACCGTTACACTGGTCATACTGATGTTACTTTATCTGGTTCTGCTTTATTAGATGAAATTCTTTTAGAAAGAAGATTAGAATTGGCATTTGAGGGAGACAGGTTCTTTGATTTAAAGAGAAGAAATGTAGGTGTGACAAGATCTGGAAAAGGTGATAAGGCCGACGGAACAGGAACTGCTCCAGTTTTCTTAACTTTAGCTCCAGGGGATTATAAATTAAATTTCCCTTTCCCGCAGGCTGAATTGAACTTCAATAAGAAATTAACTCAAGTTACAGGATACTAGAAGCTTGTTTTATCACTTATATTAATATTTAAATCCCGATAGTTAAGTCTATCGGGATTTATTTTTTTAGTCTAAA
>CAIYUO010000091.1 GCA_903929425.1 uncultured Bacteroidota bacterium | reverse complement strand
TTCACCATTCATTGCGAAACGCACCAAGTCGTCCTTTGTAAATGGATTTCCTAATAAATAATTAGCACCTACAACAGCACCTGCACTACTTGCAGCACTTGAACCCACACCACTTCCTGGCTTAATTAATTTATTTATTTTTACTTCGAACCCTATTTTTGAAAAATCAATTAAGGTATCATCTGTACGTATAACAGTGTCGTTATCTTTAGACAATAACGTTTTATTAAAATTATTTGCTGTATACTCTTCAATCATCGCCATGAGGGCTGCACCAGCAACATTCTTCTCCGGATCAGTCGGTAAATTATAATCGTCTATATTAATAATGGTTATAGCTCCTTTATTAACACTATCTGCTTTATTAATGCTACCTGATTGATCAACGCTTTCAGATTGATCAACGCTTCGTGCTACCATTCGCATTTCCATTTCATCATATGGATTATTCACCGCAAAGCCTAATATATCAAACCCACATACCATATTTGCTACGGTTGCAGGGGCTTTAATTTTTATCCATTGATTTAAAGGAACCATTATTATTACTATTTTGTCTTTTTAAAACGCTACCTTAATTACTTAATTTTTTATTTCTTATTTAACTAAATCTACTTCACTACTATTTATTTACAATTACTAACTTAACTAAACGTAATAAGTCTCGTAATTTATATAAACTATTTATACCCTTGCTGCTCTAATAATATCAGCAAACACACCCGAAGCAGTTACATCCGCTCCGGCGCCTGCTCCTTTAATCACTAATGGTAATTCAGGATATCGCATACTATAAAATAATACTAAATTATCCTTTCCATATAAATGATAAAAATCAGAACTTGGTTGAATATGTTGTAATCCTACTTTCGCAGTTGTTTGTCCCTTTACATTGTGTTCATTTTTATTATTACTTTCAAACTTTGCTACAAATTTCAATTTGCATCCTTCAGCAGCTGCCGCATCATATAATTTTTTGAAATGTGCTTCTTGCTTTTCCATTTCATTGTAAAAATCCTCCACACTACCATCAAAACAACTTGCAGGCAAGAAAGACTCATTCACGATATCGCTCATTTCAATTTTAGTTCCAGCTTCACGTGCTAATATCATTATTTTTCGCATTACATCCGTTCCACCTAAGTCTAATCTAGGATCAGGTTCAGTGTATCCTTCTGCTTGTGCTTGTCTCACTACTGATGAAAATGTTTTACCATCGGTACCACCAGCATAATTATTAAATACAAAATTTAAAGTGCCAGATAAAACGGCTTCTATTTTATGTATATTATCTCCACTTCTTATTAAATCATTCAACGTGCCAATAATAGGTAAACTTGCTCCTACATTAGTTTCAAATAAAAAGGATGCATTACGGGTGCGTGCCAAACTTTTTAACTTATTATAATTGTCAAATGGTGATGAGCATGCAATTTTATTACAAGCAACTATCGACACTGCTTTTTCTAATAACTGTACGTATGCATTTGCAACCGACTCATGGGCTGTAACGTCTACAAATATAGAGTTACGTAAATTATTATTTACAATGGTAGCTACATAATCATCAATGCCGCCACCTGGTGCCGCTGCCAATTGTTCCTTCCAATTTGTTAAATCAATACCTTCTATATTTATTAACTGCTTTTTACTGTTGGCAATTCCTACTATGTTAATTTGTAAGCGTAGAGATATTTTCAAGTACTCAATCTGATGTTGAATTTGTGCAATTAATTTACTTCCTACATTTCCTGCACCCGCTATATAAACGTTGACTTGCTTATAGGATGTTTCAAAAAACTCTTCGTGCAAAACGTTAATTGCTTTTTTCACATCCGACGTTGCAATGACTGCTGTAATATTTTTTTCAGAAGATCCCTGTGCAATGGCCCTTACATTAATACCATTACGTCCTAACACACCAAACATTTTACCACTCACACCTGGGTGGTTTTTCATTTGCTCACCCACTAAAGCTAATATGGCAACTTCCTTTTCGACAATTAATGGTTCAACTTTTTGGGTATTAATTTCTTGTTCAAATTCAGCATCAACAGCTATTTTAGCTTGATGTGCATCATTTGCATTTACCCCCACACATATAGAATGTTCAGATGAACTTTGTGTGATTAAAATAATATTAATTTGCTTTTTTGCTAAAGCATCAAATAATCTTTTTGAAAAACCTGGAATACCCACCATGCCACTACCTTCCAAACTTAATAAGCAAATATCTTTGATACTTGATATACCTCTAATAAAATTTGTATCAGCAGGAGATTCATTTTTAATAATAGTACCCGGATGATTAGGCTCGAAAGTATTTTTTATCCAAACAGGAATGTTTTGTTGCATTACCGGTTGAATGGTTGGAGGATATATTACTTTGGCACCAAAATGCGATAACTCCATAGCTTCCTGATAGGATATTTGTGGAATTTCTTTTGCATTATGCACCATACGAGGATCAGCCGTCATCATACCACTTACATCTGTCCAAATTTCTAAAGCACTCGCTTTTACAGCAGCTGCATAAATAGCACCTGTATAATCAGAACCGCCTCGACCTAAGGTTGTGGTATTGCCTTCGGCATCAGATGCAATAAAGCCTGGTGCCATGTACACATCAAATTTATTATTATCTGCACTTGCAAAATAAGCTTGAATGGTTTTGGCAGTT
>CAIYUO010000090.1 GCA_903929425.1 uncultured Bacteroidota bacterium | reverse complement strand
TCGAACCCGCGACCTCCGCCGTGACAGGGCGGCATTCTAACCAACTGAACTACCGATCCAAGAACTTCCAGAGACGTTTCCGTTTCCGGGTTGCAAAGATAAGGGGAAAGAAGTTTTTTAAACAAATCTTTTATTAAAAAAGGTTGTATTATTTTTACAGCCCAAACCTAGCATATGCCAGAATATCCTAATAGACAGTTTTTGGAATTTGAACAACCTATTAAAGAGTTGTATGAGCAAATTGATGCGACCAAAAAACTCGCTGAAAAGAACCCTAAAATTGACCTTTCTGCAACCATAGTACAATTAGAAAAATCAATTGTTGAAAAGCGTAAAGCCCTTACTGAGAAGCTATCTCCGTGGCAAAGGGTACAGCTAAGTCGTCATCCAGATCGTCCATATACGTTAAAGTATATTCACCTTATGTGTGATAAGTTTGTGGAGCTTCATGGGGACAGAAATGTGAAGGATGATAAGGCCATGGTGGGTGGTTTTACCGAGTTGAACGGCCAAACGGTGATGATGATTGGTCAGCAAAAAGGAAGCAATACCAAGGCACGCCAAATGCGTAATTTTGGGATGGCCAACCCTGAGGGTTACCGAAAGGCCCTTAGACTCATGAAATTGGCCGAAAAATTCAATAAACCTGTGGTTTGCTTAATTGATACTCCAGGAGCATTTCCAGGCTTAGAAGCTGAGGAAAGAGGCCAAGGTGAGGCTATTGCACGTAATATTTATGAAATGATCCGCTTACAAGTACCTATTATCATATGTATCATTGGTGAAGGGGCGAGTGGTGGAGCATTAGGAATTGGTGTGGGTGATAAGACTTTGATGATGGAAAACACCTGGTATACCGTTATTTCCCCTGAAAGTTGTAGTTCCATTTTATGGAGAAGCTGGGATAAAAAGGAATTGGCTGCCGAACAGTTAAAATTAACCGCTATTGATATGAAAGGCTTTGGATTAATTGATGAAATTGTTCCAGAACCATTTGGTGGAGCTCATTGGGATTATCATGAAGCAGCGGCCGTATTAAAAGAAAAAATTATCTTGGCCTTGAAAGAAGTAAAAGATATTGCACCTGCTCAACGTGTAGAAAACCGAATTGAAAAATATAGTAAAATGGGATTCTGGGAAGAAGCCTAAATTAATTGCAAATTGAATTTTATAAATATCCCATCATGTTAAGACAAATCCTAAAAGGAACTGGCGTTGCATTAGTTACTCCTTTTAATACTGATAAATCAATTGACTTTGCAGCACTCGAAAATTTAATTGATATTCAAATCGCGGGAGGGGTTGATTATTTAGTAACCCTTGGTACGACTGGTGAATCAGTGGTATTATCCGATGATGAAAAAGTGGCAGTTTTTAATTGTACTGTAAATAAAGTAAATGGTCGTGTGCCAATTGTTATTGGTATTGGTGGAAATAATACAAGTGAAGTCATCAAGTCATTTGCGAAATTTGATTTGACAAAAGTGGAGGCAATATTAAGTGTTACCCCTTATTACAACAAACCTCCACAGGAGGGATTGTACCAACATTATGTCGCAGTTGCTGATGCTGCTCCAAAACCAATTTTATTATACAATGTACCAGGTCGTACAGGTGTTAATATGAAAGCAGCTACCACCTTACGTTTAGCGGCACATCCAAACATTGCGGGTATTAAGGAAGCAGGTCCTGAAATGGCTCAAACTATTGATATATTAAAAGACCGTCCAAGTGATTTTTTAGTAGTGAGTGGTGACGATGAAATTGTAATGGCACAAATTGCATGTGGTATGGATGGTGTAATAAGTGTTGCTGCCAACGCATTTCCTAAACCATTTAGCGATATGATTGGTTATTGCATGGCCGGTGATTTTAGTATGGCAAAACGCTTAAATGATATGATGGTGGAAGGGTATAGCTATATGTACGAAGAAAATAACCCTGGTGGCGTAAAAGCATTTTTATTTGAACAAGGAGTTATTAAAAATGAATTCAGACTACCATTAGTTCCTGTAAGTGCAGGACTACAGAAAAAAATTCACGACTATTTACAAAAGTATTTTGCTTAATCAAATAGTTTAAAATTATTAATAAATTAACTAATTAAGCTTTTGCTTAATGGCTTGTAATTTCATTAAGGCTTCAACTGGTGTTAAATTATTAATGTCAATCTCATCTAATTCCTTACGGATAGATTCAAAGGTTTCAGTGTGTGCATCAAAAATGGATAATTGAAATTGATCATTTGCAGGTGCGGCTGATGGTGTGTTATTCGTATTGCCTACATTTTTTAATTCCATCTCCTTTAAAATATCGTTGGCTCTGTTCACTAAAATATTAGGCATGCCGGCCATTTTAGCAACATGAATACCAAAGCTATGTGTGCTTCCTCCCTTGGTTAATTTACGTAAGAAAATAATTTTATTTCCAACTTCCTTATGACTCACATGATAATTATGCACGTTGGGTAATTGTGCCTCCAAGTCATTTAATTCATGATAGTGCGTAGCAAATAATGTTTTTGGCTTGGCAGGGGATTGATATAAATATTCAACAATACTCCAGGCAATGGAAATACCATCATAAGTGGAAGTGCCTCTTCCAATTTCATCTAATAATATTAAACTTCGGGGACTGATATTATTTAAAATACTTGCTGTTTCAATCATCTCCACCATAAAAGTGGATTCACCTGCACTTAAATTATCATTGGCGCCAACACGTGTAAATATTTTATCAGTTAATGGAACCGAGGCTGCAGTTGCAGGAACATAGGAGCCCATATGTGCCATTAAAGTAATGAGTGCTGTTTTTCTTAACACGGCACTTTTTCCACTCATGTTAGGCCCTGTTAAAATAATTATTTGTTGTGTGCTTGGGTCTAAATAAATATCATTTGGAATATAAGCTTGATCAATTCCTAAGTTTTGCTCAATCACAGGATGTCGGCCTGCTTCAATATTCAAAACTGTATTTTCGGTTAGGGTAGGCTTACAATATTTATATGCTTTAGCAATGGTTGCAAAACAAATTAAACAATCCAACACGCCAATCCATTGGCCGTTGTTTTGTAATACATTCATTTCCTTTAACACCTCGTTTATTAACCCTTGGTATAGCTGTGTTTCAAGTAAAAGTATTTTATCCTCAGCCCCTAATATTTTTTCCTCATAAACTTTTAATTCAGGAGTTATATAACGTTCGGCTGTTGTTAAAGTTTGTTTACGGATCCATTCAGTGGGCACTTTTTCCTTATGCGCATGTGTTACTTCTAAATAATAACCATACACATTATTGTAGCCAATTTTTAAGGATGAAATACCAGTGATCTCTGCTTCCTTATTTTGCAGTTGTGTTAAATATTCTTTACCACCGCTTGAAATATTTCGGAGTTCATCTAATTCAGTTGAAACGCCTTCCTTAATAAAACCACCTTTCACTGCAGTGGCTGGAACTTGTTCCATTAATGTATTGAATATTGCTTTTTTCGAAAGGGCACAAACGTTTAGTTCCTTATTTATGTGTTGTAAGTAATCATTGTCAATGGAGGCTAGTTCCTGTTTGATTTGTTCAATTGCTTCCAATGATTTTCCGAGTTGTATAAATTCGCGCGGCTGAATTTTTCTGGTTGAAAGTTTGCTTGATAAACGTTCTAAGTCACCGCAGGATTCAATGAGGTCAGTTATTTTTTGTGCAGTATCATGGATGCTCAATAAAGTTTCAACAGCGTTAAGCCTATTATTAATTTGTGTAACCGATTGTAAAGGGAAAATTAACCAACGCTTTAATAACCTTGCACCCATGGGGCTTTTAGTAGCATCCATTACTTCTAATAATCCTTTTCGATCAGCGCCATTTCCGATTAATTCTAAATTACGAATGGTAAATTTATCCATCCATAAAATTTCATCACGATCAATACGTCCAATTTTATGAATATGTGATAGATGAGGATGTTCAGTTTCCTTTAGGTAATGTAAAATGGCGCCAGCTGCAATAACGCCTTTTGTTAATCCTTCAATACCAAAACCTTTTAGGGATGTAGTTTGAAATTGTTTGAATAATAAATTAGTAGCAAAAGGCTCATCAAATATCCAACTATCTAAACCATAGGTATAAAAACCATTCCCAAAAGTTTCTTTAAAACTAGCTAGGTAATTTTTAGGATGTAAAATTTCAGCAGGTTGTAAGCTTTGTAATAATTTATCAATGTATTCAGTACTGCCTTCAGCTAATAAAAATTCACCCGTAGTAATATCTAAAAAGGCAACACCGCCATGTTCATTTTCAACAAATAGGGCTGCTAAGAAATTATTGTTTTTATGTTCTAATAATTTATCGTTGGTTGCGATACCGGGTGTAAGCATATCGGTAACACCTCGTTTTACAATGCCCTTTACTGATTTAGGATCCTCTAATTGGTCACATATGGCAACTCGGTACCCCGCTTTCACTAATTTGTGTAAATAGGTGTCCAAAGAATGGTGCGGAAAACCTGCTAATTCACTAGATGAAGCCGATCCATTATTACGCTTAGTTAGGGTAATTCCTAATACTTTAGACGCAATTACAGCATCTTCACCAAATGTCTCATAAAAATCACCTACTCTAAACAACAAAATTGCATCAGGGTATTTTTGCTTGATAGCCCTATGTTGCTGCATTAGAGGAGTTTCTGCACTAGATTTTGCCATACCAACAAACCTACATAAATTTTTTAATATTCGAAAAGCGTACTTTTGCATATGCGAAAACTAACCATGGACGAATTGGGTAGGAAGTCGGTCGAAGACTTTAAAATGGCTAATAAAAAGCCAATCATGGTGGTTTTGGACAATATTCGAAGTATGCACAATGTGGGAAGTGTGTTTAGAACAGCTGATGGATTTTTAATTGACGGTATATGTTTATGTGGCTTTACACCGCAACCTCCACATAGGGATATTCATAAAACTGCATTAGGTGCGACAGAAACAGTCGATTGGTTGCATTATGAAAATACCATTTCAGCGGTGGAAGCTTTAAAACAAAAAGGATTTAAAGTTTACGCTATTGAGCAAACGGAGGGTAGTATTAGTTTGGAAAAGTTTAAGCAGTTATATTCCAATGCTAACAATGAGCCACTTGCCTTTATTTTTGGGAATGAAGTGGATGGTGTCGAGGAAGCGGTTATTGAGGCATGTGATGGAGTGATTGAAATTCCTCAGTGGGGGATGAAGCATTCATTGAATATTTCGGTGGCCGCGGCAATTGTACTTTGGGAGTTTGTGAGATGATGATAAATTTTATTTAAGAAAGAAAAGAATATAATGACAGGTATAAAAAATTATTTTAGTTTAGTGAAGTTTTCACATACCATTTTTGCAATGCCATTTGCATTAATCGGATTTGCATTAGGAATTCAATACTTGGGTAAAAATCATTTGCCTTTTGAAAATGTTGGGTTAAAATTGTTTTTGGTAATAGCCTGTATGGTAACTGCAAGGTCTGCGGCAATGGCATTTAATAGGTATTTGGATAGGCATTTTGATAAATTAAATCCCCGAACTGCCATTAGAGAAATTCCGGCAGGTATTATTAAAGCCGAAAAAGCATTACTATTTATTATCATCAATTCAATACTATTTGTAACGGCTACTTTTTTTATAAATACCATTTGTTTTTATTTATCTCCAGTGGCCTTGTTTGTAATTTTATTTTATAGCTATACCAAAAGATTTACTTTTTTGTGTCACCTTGTATTGGGTATTGGACTTTCTTTAGCACCTATTGGCGCTTATTTAGCGGTGACAGGAGTGTTTCATATTGTACCTTTATTATTTTCCTTTGCAGTCGTATTTTGGGTTAGTGGGTTTGATGTCATTTATGCTTTGCAGGATATTGAATTTGATAAATCACAATCACTTTATTCCATTCCAAGTTATTGGGGTTTAGGTAGAGCTTTAAATATTGCAAGAGTGTTGCATGTATTTTCAGCAAGTTTTATCATTGCTGCTTATTTTTTAGGTGGTTTTCATTTTATATATCTTGGTGGCTTACTTGTTTTTGTGGGGATGTTAATTTATCAGCATAGCATTGTTAAACCAAATGACTTGAGCAAAGTGGATATTGCATTCATGACGGCTAATGGAATCGCAAGTATTGTTTTTAGTACTTTTGTGATCTCGGATATTTTGATGACTACTTTTTATTAATGTAAACTTTTATCTTGGCTAGAATAATTTGTATTGACTATGGTGGGAAACGTTGCGGATTAGCTGTGACCGATCCATTGCAAATTATTGCAACTGCATTAACGACTGTTGCCACTAAAGAATTATATACTTATTTAGCTGCTTATTTTGCAAAGGAGCCTGTGGAATTAATTTTAATAGGGGAACCACTTAATTTAGATGACACCCCAACACATGCAACTCCTTTAGTCAAAAAAGCCATTATAGAACTTGTGAAAAAATTTCCAACAATTCCCATACAAACGGTTGACGAACGGTTTAGTTCAAAAAATGCTGTAAGGGCGATGGTTGAAATGGGCATGAAAAAAAAAGATAGACAAGACAAGAAAAATGTGGATCAAATAGCGGCTACTATTCTATTACAGGAATATTTAACAAATCGCGCTTAATTTTCTACCTTTGTACTTATTACAAACTAGCAGTATGATTTTACCTATTGTTGCTTATGGAGCATCAGTTTTGAGAAAAGTATGTGATCCTATTGATTCAAGCTACCCTAATATTAAGGTACTTATTGATGATATGTGGGAAACGATGTATGAGAGTAATGGGGTAGGATTAGCTGCACCACAAATCAATAAACACATTAGACTGTTTGTAGTGGACAGTGCTCAAATATTTGCAAATGCCGAACCCGAGGATGATACTTATCCTGATGCACCAGGCGTGAAAAAAACATTTATCAATGCACAAATTGTTGAGTTAAGTGGGAAGGAGTGGGTTTATAATGAGGGATGTTTGAGTATTCCAAAAATCAGAGAGGACGTTTCAAGACATGAAAATGTTACGCTTTCCTATTTAGATGAAAACTTTGTACAACATACTGAAACATTCACTGGTATGACTGCAAGAGTCATATTGCATGAATATGATCATATTGAAGGCAAACTTTTTATTGATTATGTAAAGCCATTGAAACGTAAAATGTTACAAGGCAAATTAAATGATATCAATAAGGGTAAAGTAAGGGTCGATTATAAAATGATTCAATTAAAATAATGAACAATAAAATTTTTATAGTAGCTTTTTCAGTGCTGCTTGTTTTGGCAAGTCCTATTTTGGTTATTGCACAGGATACCACCTTTAAGGACGACGGTGTAAGTTTTACTTTAACAGAAGCCATTGTGAGAAATCACTTTGATTACAAAGCTATTTTACAAAGAATTAAGGAAGATACTAGTTTTTATAAGGCTTTTAAAACATTAAGAACAATTGGTTATTCGTCCTACAATCATATTGAAATGAAGGACAAGCAAGGTAAAATGCAAGCATCTTTGGATAGTAAAACAAGGCAAAATCATATTGGCAATTGTAGAACCATGGATGTTTTGGAGGAAAAGGTAACAGGTGATTTGAGAAAAGGGGATGGCAGCTATAACTACACGACTCCTTCTTTATATGCAAGTTTATTTTTCACTAAGGGTCAAGTTTGCGGTGAGACAAATATTGTAACAGGGAAAAAAAGAGTCATTTCAGGAACAGGGATTGAAAAAGCAAAAGAACAATTAAAAATGTTGTTTTTTAATCCAGGTCGAAAAATTCCAGGTATTCCATTTGTTGGCAATAAATTGGATTTATATGATGAATCGGCACATGAATTGTATGACTATAAATTAGACTATGTTGAATATCAGGGTCAACTGGTTTATATGTTTGATGTAAAGCCAAAAGAGGACTTGGGGTTTTTCTCAAAAAATGATGTTGTGGTGGATCAAATGACAACCTGGTTTAATCCTAAAACATTGGAGGTTTTGGGTCGCAACTATTCATTAAGTTATAAAGCCGGGGTATATGATTTCAATGTAGCAATGGAAGTGGAAATGACTTATTTTAATGGACAATTGGTTCCAAAAACATTACGCTATAAAGGCAATTGGGATGTGTTTTTAAAGAAAAGAGAAATTGGTTTATTTACAGCTACCTTATTTGATTTTAATAAAGGAAACTAGTTTTAGGAATCAATAATGCACTTGTATTTACACAACCAAAAACGAGCTTTCTATTAGTTTAACGACTTCAATTAAACTGCCAGTTTCTTTATAAGTTGCAAGTTGTCTGTCCGCACCAGTACCTGTGTTGAAAATATTTTGCACTTTTTCAATGTGATGTCTACTTCTTAATTCGTCAACAACACCATCTACAAATTCTAATAATTCATTGATTAATTCTTTTACGTGTACTTCCTTTTCTTTACCAAAGTCAATCAATAATCCATCAATACCATAACGGCTTGCACGCCATTTATTTTCATTAATCAATGCACGTTGATAATTAATGAAGTTTATATTTTGACGACGTAGTGAATATATTTTAGCACAAATGGCTTGGAACAAAGCAGCAATGGTGATGGTTTCCTGAATGGTCATTGGTATATCACAAATCCTAAACTCAATGGTATTATAAACAGGGTGTACTCTTAAGTCCCACCAAATTTTTTTAGCGTCATCAATACAATTGGTTTTTATCAAAAGCTGAATGAAATTATCATAGGCCTCGATACTCTCAAAATAATCTGGAATACCTGTTCGAGGAAACTTATCAAATACTTTCGAACGGTATGACTTATAACCTGTATTACGTGATTCCCAAAAAGGAGAGTTAGTACTTAAAGCATAAATATGTGGTAAAAAATATCTAGCGGTGTTGGCAATATGAATGGCCATTTTTCGATCTTCCATACCCACGTGAACATGAAGCCCAAAAATTAAATTGCTTCTTGCTGCTTGTTGTAATTCATTTAATAAATCCTGGTATCTTTCGTTGTCTGAAATTAATTGCTTCTCCCATAAGCTAAAAGGGTGGGTGCCTGATGCACCAATACTAAAACCTAATCCATTCGCAATTTCTGAAACACCTGTTCTCAAGGATAAAATTTCCTCAAAGGCTTCATCGGTATTTTTACAAATCGAAGTACCCACTTCAACAACCGCTTGGTGCATTTCGGCTTTTATCTTGTCTTTGAAACGCTTTTGACCTTCGGTAACAATAGCACGCTGATGGCTTTTTAATTCCTTTGAGGAGGGGTCTAAAATCATGTATTCCTCTTCCACGCCAATCGTAAATTGTTGTAAGCTAGCCATCGCTATAAAAATAAACAATTATTATGATATGATTAAAAAAAAGTACCCCTGCAAAAAGGCAAGGGTACAAAACTTACTACACTATAAATTTAAAATTAATTAGCGGTGGTAGGATCCGTCTGGTTCATTTTCTTTTTCTTTCTCATATGCCTTGATAATGGCTTTAACCAACTTATGTCTTACAACGTCTTCCTCGTCTAATTCAATATGAGAAATACCATCAATGTTTTTCAAAATGCGTACTGCTTTTTCCAATCCACTTTTTTGGTTTCTTGGTAAATCCACTTGGGTAGGGTCTCCTGTGATAATGGCCTTTGCATTGGAACCAATACGCGTTAAAAACATTTTAATTTGTAAATCATTTGCATTTTGTGATTCATCCAAAATAATAAAGGCATTGTCTAAAGTACGACCACGCATATAAGCCAATGGCGCAATTTCAATAGTCCTTGTTGACATATAGTAGCCTAGTTTATCGGCAGGTATCATGTCGTCTAATGCATCATATAAAGGACGTAAATAAGGATCAATTTTTTCTTTTAAATCGCCAGGTAAAAAACCAAGGTTTTCTCCTGCTTCCACTGCTGGTCGAGTCAAAATAATTTTTTTAACAATTTTATTTTTCAAAGCTCTTACTGCAAGTGCAACCGCAGTATATGTTTTACCTGTTCCAGCGGGTCCAATGGCAAAAACAATATCGTCTTTGTCAGCAGCGGTAACCATTCGCTTTTGATTGGCGGTTCTGGCTCTAACCGTTTTTCCGTTAGGTCCAAATACCAATACCTCATTTGGATTTTTGTCAACAAAATTATCAATTACATCAGCATCATCTCCGCCTAATATTTGTTCAAAATAATTTTCGGATAAATGTCCGTTACGTTCCATGTACTGAATAATCAATGTAATTTTTTCTTTCGCTAAATCTATTTGTTCTGGTGCACCGCTCAATTTTATTTGGGTGCCTCGGGATAAAATTTTTAAGAGTGGAAACTTCTTTTTTAAAATGTCAAACTTGGAGTTATTGACACCGAAAAACTCAATAGGGTTTACGGTATCTAAATTGATGATAGTTTCAGTCAAGGGATTAGATTTAAAGGGTTAGTGTAATTAATAAATTAACCTTACACAATTTAATAAAGCAGGTTTAAAAATACAAGGGCTAAATACGCACAAATGTGGATTACTAAAATGATAACATTTAGTTCATATGTGTATATTATATAGTAACATCTTAACGCGTAAAATGTTTACTATTTGTAGGAAGTAAAAATAGTAATCGTAAACTTTAGATTTAGAATTTCCTAAGCGTTCTTCAATGTTACAATCATTGCCTTAGGGTCAACTGCTTTAAATACGGTAGTGCCTGCCACTAAAACGTCAGCGCCAGCTTTAACTAAAGCACTCGCATTGGTTTCGGTAACTCCGCCATCAATTTCAATTAATGTTGAAGCACCAGTAGCGACTATGATTTGTTTTAGCGCGCGCACTTTTTCATAAGTATGCTCAATAAATTTTTGTCCACCAAATCCAGGATTCACACTCATGATACAAACCACATCAATGTCATTAATAACATCTTTTAATAAATCAACTGGTGTATGAGGGTTCAATGCAACACCAGCTTTCATACCCTGTGCTTTAATTTGTTGAAGCGTACTGTGTAAATGAGGACAAGCTTCATAGTGCACTGTTAATACATCGGCACCTGCCTTTTTAAAATCTCCAATATATTTTTCAGGATGCACAATCATTAAATGCACATCCATTGTTTTAGACGTTGTCTTTTTTATTTGCTCAATAACAGGAAGGCCATAGCTTATGTTAGGTACAAAACTGCCATCCATCACATCAAGGTGAAACCAAGCAGCCTCACTTTCGTTCAACATTTCACAGGCCTTTCCAAGGTTTAAAAAATCGGCTGCTAATAAGGAGGGTGCAATGATGGCCATAGGAATTATTTGATGCAAAATTAAGTACTTTTGTGTTCAATTATATAAGTATATGAATAAGTTGGGCGTCCAATATCATATTAACATTGTAGGTACAAGCAATACGAATTTGTTTGTGGCTGATTGGGTAAATTATTAGTATTTTAGCAAAAATCTAATATCAAATAACTATGGCAACAGGATTATTACATTTACACAACCTACTAAGATGGGTAGTATTAATTGCTATATTGGTAGCAATTGTTCGTTTATTGCTTAACAAAGACGCTATAAAGGCTAGTAAAGTATTATTGATCAGTGCACACAGCACCCTTGTATTGGGATTATATCAATACTTTTTCGGAAATGTGGGCTTTTCATTTATCAAAACAATGGGCATGGCTGCTGTAATGAAAGACAAATTGGCTCGTTTTTGGGCAGTAGAGCATATTTTTTCGATGCTTTTAGCCATTACTTTAATTACTATTGGACATGTTAAGTACAAAAAAGGGGGCAGTTCTAAGACTACGCTTATTTTATACATATTAGCTTTATTACTAATTTTTGCAGCTATTCCTTGGCCATTCAGAGCAGAAATTGCTAGACCTTTGTTCCCAGGAGGGTAATATATAACTAATTGA
>CAIYUO010000089.1 GCA_903929425.1 uncultured Bacteroidota bacterium | reverse complement strand
TTGTGAACGATATTCTCTTTAAAAGTATACGCGCCTGTTTTAGGGCTACGGATAGCTTTAATTACTTTAGTCCAGTTTTTTGCTTCAGCTGAAGCCTTAAGATCTTTTACTTTCGCGTTTTTAGATGCTGATTTTGCCATGACTATTTAATTTCTTTATGTAACGTTACTTTTTTCAAAATTGGGTTATACTTTTTGAACTCCAAACGATCTGGGGTATTCTTTTTGTTCTTAGTCGTAATATAACGGCTAGTTCCTGCCATGCCAGAAGTTTTGTGCTCTGTGCATTCTAATATTACTTGAACTCTGTTTCCTTTACGTGCCATGATGGTATATTATTATACTTATTTACTTAATTTCTTAGTTAGATTTTTTCTCCAGCAGCTCTTAATTCTTTAACTACTGAATTTAAACCATTTTTGTTGATTGTTCTTAAAGCATCAGTTGATACTTTTAAGGTAATCCAACGATCTTCTTCTGCATAAAAGAAACGCTTCTTTTGCAAGTTTGGAAGAAAACGACGCTTCGTTTTGATATTAGAATGTGATACACTGTTTCCAGTCATCGGTTTCTTTCCAGTTATCTGACATACTCTAGCCATGAGAAATAATTTTTTACGGACGGCAAAGGTAAGTAAATAACCCTTACTATCCCATTTTTTTAAAGTTTTTTTATTCTAATCGCTCAATTTGACCCAATTATTGCTAAAACATTGAAAATCTTAGCATTATATTCCATCAAAAGCGACTATGAATACATTTCAGCCCTTAATTCTTGAACCCTTTTATCCTCCATATATTCATCAAAAGTCATTAATCGATCAATGATTCCCTTAGGTGTCAATTCAATAACCCTGTTTGCTACTGTTTGCATGAAAGTATGGTCATGAGAAGTCATTAACACAATTCCAGGATAATTTTGACAGCCTTCGTTGAAACTTTGAATACTTTCCAAATCCAAGTGATTGGTTGGTTGATCCAGCACCACCACGTTTGGATTTTGGAGCATCATTTTACTGACCATACAACGCACTTTTTCACCCCCACTTAATACATCGGTCTTTTTCATAACATCGTCGCCACTAAATAACATCTTACCTAAGAATCCTCTAATAAAAGGCTCATCGGCATCCGTTACATTCGATGGAACAAATTGTCTTAACCAATCCATTAAACTTAAAGGTTTTACAAACTCTTCATTATGTTCCATTGGCAAATATGCCTTTGTAATGGTTGTGCCCCACTCATATGAACCACTATCAGCTTTACATGCTTCGTTGATGATTTCAAAAAAGTATGTAATAGCTAATGGATCCTTACTTAAAAAAGCAATCTTATCATTTTTGCTTACAGAAAATGTTACGTCCTTGAACAAGGTACGTCCGTCCACATTTTTTTGTAATCTTTCTACATTTAAAATTTGATTTCCAACTTCGCGAAGTGGCTGAAAGATAATACCAGGGTACTTTCTATTAGAGGGCTCAATTTCTTCAATCGTTAATTTCTCTAATGCTTTTTTACGAGAAGTAGCTTGTTTACTCTTACTAGCATTAGCTGAGAAACGTGCAATAAAGTCTAATAAAGCAGCACGCTTTTCTTCGTTCTTTTTATTCTTATCACTCATTTGACGCGCCATTAATGTAGACGACTCATACCAGAATGAATAGTTACCGCTAAAGGTTTTGATTTTTGAACGATCCACATCAGATACATGTGTACAGACTGTATCCAAAAAGTGACGGTCGTGACTCACTACTAAAACTATATTTTCATAGTCTGCTAAAAAGTTTTCCAACCAACCTATGGTTTCAATATCCAGACCGTTGGTAGGCTCATCCAGTAATAAAATATCTGGATTACCAAATAATGACTGCGCTAACAGCACACGCAATTTAAAGTTACTTGGAATATCTTTCATTAAGGATTGATGCATGTCCTCCTTTACTCCCAAATCACTTAATAAACTTGCAGCATTACTCTCAGCTTCGTATCCACCCATTTCTCCAAATTCAGCTTCTAATTCACCTGCCTTCAATCCATCCTCTTCGGTAAAATCTTCTTTAGCATATAAAGCATCTTTCGCGTGCATTACGTCCCACATGCGTTTGTGACCTTGCATTACCGTATTCAAAACCGTTTGCTCATCAAACTCAAATTGATTTTGTTTTAAGAAAGACATACGCTCACCTGGGGTAATTTCAACAGCCCCTTTTGTAGGCTCAATTTCACCACTTAATATTTTCAGGAAGGTAGATTTACCGGCACCATTTGCGCCAATAATTCCATAGCAATTTCCTTTGGTGAAGCTAATATTCACTTCATCAAACAAAACCCTTTTTCCAAAGGATAAAGTAATGTTTCTAGCACTGATCATATATGTACATTAATTTGAGGACGCAAAGTTAAGCAATAAATGTTTACCAATTAGACCTGGCTGAGGCCGACACTGAAAGGTCATCAAACGCCCCTGCCAAGTATTTATAGTGAGCAGTGATCGCAATCATCGCTGCATTGTCCGTGCAATATTCAAAATTTGGCAAATATACTTTTGATTGTGTTTTTTTACCAAGCTCCTGTACACCTGCTCTTAATCCCGAATTCGCACTAACGCCTCCTGCAATACATATTTCACGGATACCCGTTTGCTGAACTGCTTTTTTAAATTTTCGCATTAATATTTCAACAATGGTATACTGAACGGAGGCACATAAATCATTTAAATTTGTTTCAATAAAACCAGGTTCTTGCTTTTGTAAAAAATATAAAACGCTTGTTTTTAACCCACTAAAGGAATAGTTTAAATCAGGTACCTGTGGCTTTGCGAATTCAAAAGCATTGGGGTTTCCTTGTTGCGCCAATTTATCTAAAACTGGTCCTCCAGGATAAGGCAACCCAATTATTTTAGCAATCTTATCAAAGGCTTCTCCTGCAGCATCATCGATGGTTTCACCTAAAATAATTAACTCAGCTGGACTGTTACATTGAACAATTTGAGTATGTCCTCCGCTAACTGTTAGACACAAAAATGGAAAGTTGGGACGTTCCTCTGCTATCAAATTAGCTAACACATGCGCTTGCATATGATGCACTGATATTAAAGGTTTACCAAGCGTTAACGACAATGATTTTGCAAATTGCGCACCCACTAATAAACTTCCAATTAATCCAGGAGCTTGCGTAAATGCAATAGCATCCAAGTTTGCTAGTCTTTCACTATGTGATAAATTAGGGAAAGCTTTTTTTAAAGATTCATCTACTACGGGAACGATATTTTCCATGTGTGCCCTACTGGCTAATTCTGGCACTACACCTCCATATTTTTCATGTACAGATTGATTAGCAATATAATTTGACAATATTTTACCATCCAAAATAACAGATGCAGCTGTTTCGTCACAGGACGATTCTATTGCCAATATGGTGATTGATTTTTCAGACACTATGCGAAGTTAATGAAACTAGTTTACTTAGTTCTAATCGCTTCAACTGGATTCATTTTAGCTGCAATAGATGCAGGAATAATACCAGAAATCATGCCTAAAATAATGCATATACTTAAAGCAAGTATCACGATGCTAGGAGCAATAAAAATGGGAAAAGGAAGCACCGCACCAAGTGCAACAGTTAACACCCAAACTAATAGCAAACCAACTAAGCCACCTATTATACATAAAAAAGCACTTTCTAAAAGGAATTCGTATAAAATGGTACTGCTTTTTGCGCCGATTGCTTTTTTAAGTCCTATTTGACTGGTACGCTCTCTCACGGTTACAAACATAATATTAGCCACTCCAAACGCGCCTACTAACAATGAAAGTCCTGCTATTGCCCAGCCTCCCATATTAATAGAAGCAAACACGCTTTCAATTTGATCCTTAAATTGTGCCACATCATTGCAAGTAAAATTATCCTCTTGCGTAGGACTTAATTTTCTCAACTGACGCATAATACCATTTAACTCATCCTGCAAAGCTTTTGATGGAATACCAGGCTTTGCTTGCACCATGATATAAGGATTATTGTTATCCGGATTAAAAATAGAAGCGTAATAATTGTAAGGAACAATTACTGTTTTATCATAATCGAATCCGCCAATCATGGAGCTACCTTGTTTTTCAATAATACCTATTATTAATAACCTCCTACCAGTATATGAAATTGTTTTACCCAACGCCTTATCGGATTTACCATATAATTCTTCAGCAACTTTATCTCCAATTACACAATAAGAAACACCTCTGTTAAAATCGGTTTCATTAAAATATCGTCCTTTACCTATATTGAAAGTTTGTATTTTATTGAAATCATTAGAAACCCCATATAAATTAACCCCTTTCAAATTATTTTCCTCGTAAGAGAATGTTGCTGATGTAGAAACAAAAAAGGCAATATTGGAGGCTAGTGCGGAACGTTTTTGAATAAATTCCATTTCAGAAATTTTCATAGATGGTCGTTTTACAAACTTCCACCATGGGTATTCTGGCCCACCATCATAATCCCATTTATCAATAAAAATCGAGTTATTGCCAAGACCTGATAAATCAGTGCTAATTTTTGTTTTTAAGCTATCAATAGTTGCCAAAACGCCAATAATGCAAAATATACCAATGGTAATTCCAAATAAGGATAAAAAAGTCCTCAATTTATGGACTTTTAGCTCTTGTAAAGCCATTTTGAAGCTATTCCATAATATACCCAACACTTTTACCATGTAGTAAAAATAGTTTAAATAACAATTAGGTGATATTTTTTATGCAAAAGGTCAATAACATATTTAAATGCACATATTGTTAAGGTATTTAGCATTTGTCCTAAAAATGATTCAAACGTTTGATAAAATGTATTAAAATCATGCTTACTTTTGCACCGATTTTTAAATCAATAACTATATGAGTTCCAAAAACATGTTTACCTCTTCCGTGGGGAAAAAATTAGTAATGGCCTTCACAGGAATTTTCTTGATTCTTTTCTTAATTGTTCATGCAGGATTAAATGCTTGTATTTGGGCAAATGACGAAGGATTAATGTTTAACAAAGCAGCGCATTTTATGGGAAGTTTTGTTGTTCCACGTGTATTAGAAATTGGTCTATTTCTTGGTATTTTCTTGCACATTTTGCAGGGATATATGCTAACACTTGAGAACAGAAGTAAAAGATCAGTTGGTTATGCAGTAAACTATGCCAAAGGAAGTAAATGGTATAGCCGAAGCATGGCTTTATTAGGCACTTTACTTTTAATGTTTTTGGTAATGCATATTTATCATTTTTGGACACCAAGCCGCTTAGGTGGAATTGGAGGAATTAAGAGTCTATCCGTATTTGATAAAAATGGTGTTGAATACCATAATTTATATGCTGAAATGCAATTGGTTTTTGAAAATCCATTAGTTGTTTTATTATATGTATTAGCATGCGGATCATTGGGCTATCACTTAGCACATGGCTTCCAAAGTGCATTTAAAACAATTGGTATTCACAATAAAAGATACCATGCTTTGATTAGCACAATTGGATATGGTTTCGCTATTTTAATTCCATTGGCCTTTGCAATGATGCCAATTAGTTTTTATTTTAAATTAATAAACTAATTTTCACTCAACACATTATTCTATAAACTAGACAAAAGAATTAATTATGTTAAACTCAAAAATACCAGCAGGAAACTTAGACGATAAATGGGTTGATTATAAAGGGCACTGTAAATTGGTGAACCCTGCTAATAAAAGAAAAATGGAAGTGATTGTAGTAGGTACTGGATTAGCCGGTGCAAGTGCTGCAGCTTCCTTAGGAGAATTAGGATATAAAGTAAAAGCTTTTTGCTTTCAAGATAGCCCACGTCGTGCACACAGTATTGCTGCACAAGGTGGTATTAACGCTGCTAAAAACTATCAGAATGATGGTGATAGTGTATTTAGATTATTTTATGATACTATTAAAGGTGGTGACTACCGTGCTCGTGAAGGAAACGTTCACCGTTTAGCGGAAGTGAGTGTAAATATTATTGACCAATGCGTTGCTCAAGGTGTTCCTTTCGCACGTGAATATGGTGGATTGTTAAGTAACCGTAGTTTTGGCGGAACGCAGGTACAAAGAACTTTTTATGCTGCAGGTCAAACTGGGCAACAATTATTGATTGGTGCTTACCAAGCTTTAGAGCGTCAAGTAGCTTTAGGAAATGTAACTATGTACTCACGTCACGAGATGTTGGATGTAGTGAAGATTGACGGTAAAGCAAAGGGAATCATTGCTCGTAATTTAGTGACAGGCGAATTAGAAAAACATTTTGGATATGCCGTTTTATTATGTACAGGTGGATACGGTAACGTATTTTATTTATCGACAAATGCAATGGGTTCAAATGTAACAGCTGCTTGGAAAGCGCATAAGCAAGGTGCTTATTTTGCAAATCCTTGCTTCACACAAATCCACCCTACTTGTATTCCTGTTTCAGGTGATCATCAATCTAAATTAACATTGATGTCTGAATCATTAAGAAACGATGGTCGTATTTGGGTTCCGAAAAAACAAAACGATACCAGAAAAGCAAACGAAATACCTGAAGAAGAAAGAGATTATTATTTAGAGCGTCGATATCCTGCCTTCGGTAACTTAGTACCTCGTGATGTTGCGTCTCGTGCTGCAAAAGAAAGATGTGATGCAGGTTATGGGGTTGGTACTTCAAAGCATGCTGTATACTTAGATTATGCAGCAGCTATTGAGCGTTATGGTAAAACTGAAGTTGGAAAACAAGGTTTGACTAATGTAAGCCATGAGCAAATTATTGCTTTAGGTAAAGAAGTAGTGAAAGAAAAATATGGCAACTTGTTTGACATGTATGCAAAAATCACTGGCGAAAATCCATATGAAGTGCCAATGCGTATTTATCCTGCAGTACACTATACAATGGGTGGCTTATGGGTGGATTATGAATTACAAACAAATGTACCTGGCTTATACGCATTAGGTGAAGCAAACTTTAGCGACCATGGTGCAAACCGTTTGGGAGCAAGTGCTTTAATGCAAGGATTAGCTGATGGCTATTTTGTTATTCCATATACTTTGGGTAATAACTTAGCAGATGAAATTTACAACGCTCCTATCCCAACTTCACATCCAGCATTCGAAGAAGCGGAGAAAGCAGTTGCTGAGCGCATCCAAAAATTAAAAAACATAAATGGTAAACAATCAGTTGAAAGTTTCCATAAGCGTTTAGGTAAAATCATTTGGAATGAATGTGGTATGTCAAGAAGCGAAGCTGGTTTAAAACAAGCTATCGCAGATGTACAAGCATTGAAAAAAGAATTCTGGAGTGATGTTAGAATCCCAGGTGAAATCAATGAATACAACCCTGAATTAGATAAAGCCAATCGTGTTGCTGATTTTATTGAATTAGGTGAGTTAATGTGTGTAGATGCATTAAACAGAAATGAAAGCTGTGGCGGTCACTTCAGAGAAGAATATCAAACACCAGATGGTGAAGCTTTAAGAGACGATGAAAACTATATGTATGTTGCTGCATGGGAAACAACTGGCGAACATCAATGGCAATTACATAAAGAAGAATTAAAGTATGAAGTAATTAAACCTTCACAACGTAATTACAAATAAACTCATCATTCAATTATTTACTACAAGTTAACTTATATCATATGTCACATAATACTATGAATTTAAAATTAAAAGTTTGGCGTCAAAAAAATGCTAACGTCGCTGGTGCATTCAAAACATACGAAGTAAATGATATTTCTGATGAAATGTCATTCTTGGAAATGTTAGACGTTTTAAATGAAAAATTAATTGTAACAGGTGACGAACCTATTGCATTTGATCACGATTGTAGAGAAGGAATTTGCGGCATGTGTTCATTGTATATTGATGGAAAACCACACGGTCCATGGCAAGCAAACACAACTTGTCAATTACACATGCGTGCATTTAAAGACGGCGATACTATCACGATTGAACCATGGAGATCAAACGCTTTCCCAATTGTTAAGGACTTAACTGTTGACAGAGGTGCATTTGACAGAATCATACAAGCAGGTGGATATATCAGCGTAAATACAGGTAATGCAGTTGATGGTAACAGCTTACCAATTAATAAAGACAATGCCGATGCAGCTTTCGCAGCAGCCATGTGTATTGGTTGTGGTGCATGTGTTGCAGCTTGTAAAAACAGCTCAGCAATGTTATTTTTAAGTGCGAAAGTTTCTCACTTAGCCTTATTACCACAAGGTGAGCCTGAAAGAAAATCACGTGTATTAAACATGGTTGCTCAAATGGATAAAGAAGGATTCGGATCTTGTACCAACACAGGTGCTTGTGAAGCAGCTTGTCCAAAAGAAATTTCTATAGCAAATATTGCTCGTTTAAATAAAGAGTATTTAAGAGCTGGATTAACTGCTGAATAGTGGCCAACACTTATTTTCAGTTTAAACAATTTATCGTGCATCAGGAACAAACCGCCATGAAGGTTTGTACTGATGCATGTTTGTTTGGTGCATGGGTGGCCAATGATATTTCAAGCTCAAAAAATGAAGCTCAAAAATCAATAAACTCCATTGTTGATATTGGTACAGGAACGGGCTTATTAAGCTTAATGCTTGCGCAAGCTACAAGTATGCATAAAAGCCCGACTAAAATTACAGCCATTGAAATTGAGCCGAATGCGGCAAGCGAAGCGGAAACAAATTTTAAAGCAAGTCCATGGAATGACCGAATTGAAATAATCCATGATGCTGTTCAAAATTTTACTAAAACTCGTGTTGAAAAATTTGATTGTGTCATAACTAACCCGCCCTTTTATGAAGGGGAATTGCAATCACCGGATGCACAAAAAAGTTTAGCATCACATAGTACAGCTTTACCCTGGGAAACTTTGATTAATGAGGTGAAAAACTTATTAAAGGAGGAAGGTTATTACTATGTTTTAGTACCCGCACTGCGAGCATACACCATGCAAAAATTAGCAGCTCAAAATGAATTACAATTAATGGAAGAAGTAGTTGTTTATAATGCAGCTAAACAAAAACCTTTTAGGGTGTTTCAAAAATATAAACACTCATCAATAAATAATAATGAAATTAAGCGCTCCAATATCATCATTAAGAATGAACTTAATGAATATACGCAAGGCTTTAAAAACTTATTGGCTCCTTATTATTTGCACTTATAAATTAATGCTGCGCATAGCTATTCAAGAAATCATAAGTTACCGTTAAATTTCCTTTGTCAAGCATTGTAGCATTTCGAATTATATCATTACCGGCTCCTATTAAATCAGGTAAAACATATTTAATCAATTGCTCTCCAAAAAATCGGCTTGCATCCCTAGGCAATTCATTAGGCAAATTTCCAACGGCCATCACATCAATACTATTTGAAGAATAAGGTATTGTTTTTTGCAAGGTATTAATGTCCACTCCATAAACAGGGTCTTCAGAACTGGCATCTCCTAAATTGATTGGCACACTACCATGTGCATCATCCGTAATATCAGCAATGGTTGTTAAAGCATAATCATCATCTTTTAAATCATCTAAAGTGAAAAGTGAAGCAATCCCCTTTTCCCAATAAATGCCATTCATTAAAACATGAGTATGCTTTAAATACTGACTAAATAAACACTTATAATTTTCAGGATGTTGATGAAAATCTTCCCGATTATATTTACCCGTTTCTTTATGTATATACAAGGATGATCCTTTTAAATTTACATATACTGGATAAGCGTATGTCCTTGAAATATAATCTTCAGGCTCTACCTGCTGCACATCCAATAAATTCATAATTTCTAAAATACCGTGTGCTACACGACCCGTGCCGGTTACCGCAATTTTTATATTAGGTAATTTTAAACCAAAATAAGTGTGCACTAATTCCATATAATCTTTTACATCCTTAACCCTGCCTAAATAAAATGATTTAGTCCTATTCCCATAAGCCATGATACCATTATGTGCACCAACGATTCCCGCAAAAAAACCAAAACCAATTAAACGTTGACCATCTTCATGTTCTAAACATTCATAATCAATTAAGGTAATATTTTTATCCATCATTGCGTGAAACAATGCTTGATTATAGGGCTGCGCCTTTTTAGTATGAGAGAAAAATAAATAAGTTTTATCCGCAATTAATTGACTAACTGGAACTTCTTTAATGCCTAATAATATATCCGCAATAGTAATGTCAATGACCACCCTAATTCCTTCGCGTTCATATTCTTTATCTGAATAACACCTTGTGGCTGAGGATTCGACAACAATATCCCAATGTTTATAAGTTTCTTTAAACCATTTGCACTGCTTCGGTGTCATGGCCACCCTATTGTCATTTGGAACTTTTCCTTCTTTAATAAGTCCAAGTATCGGCATTTGATTAATTTTACACAATATACAAATTATAAAAATGAACTATTTCGAATTGTTTGATTTACCAATTGCCTTCAAAGTTGATCATTTACAACTTCGTCAAGCCTATATGAATTTACAAAAAACCTTCCATCCTGATAAATTTATTACTGCCACCATTGAAGATCAAGAAGATGCATTAGAAAAATCATCACTTGTTAATAAAGGATTTACTTTACTTAATAATGACGATAAATTACTTGCCTATGTTTTAGAAATTTCCGGATATATTGAAATAGATGAAAAATACAACTTACCGTCTGATTTTTTGATGGAAATGATGGAGTTAAATGAGGCCTGGATGGAAGCAGATACGCCTGAATCAAAACAAATAATTAATGACCAAATAACCACTTTGCAAAATGACATTTTCAACCCTATTAAAAACTATCTTTTTGCGGATAAAATCATTGATATCCCTGAAGAAGGAATGCTGCAAATAAAGGATTATTACTACAAGAAAAAATACCTAGACCGTATTTTGGAAGATTTCCACCATTAACGTAATATTGCATCCCGCCCGGATAGCTAGTTTATCCAAATAATAATGCCCAGATGGCGGAACTGGTAGACGCGCTAGACTCAAAATCTGGTTATCGCAAGGTAGTGCAGGTTCGATTCCTGTTCTGGGCACAAACCCTGTCACGCAAGTGACAGGGTTTTTTAATGCGAGTCGCGAATCAAGCTTGCTTGATTGAGCGAACGAGTATTAAAAAACCCAACGAAATGCGAAGCATTTTGTTGAAAGGGTTTGGGTACGCCCCTCGCTGAAGTATAAGGAAGACGACGAACGCAGTGAGTCGGCAATCCTGAACAAAGCACAAAGTGATTTGTTGAAAGGGTTTGGGTACGCCCCTCGCTGAAGTATAAGGAAGACGACGAACGCAGTGAGTCGGCAATCCTGAACATAGCACAAAGTGATTTGTTGAAATGGTTTGGGTAAATTATTCCCCCCCTACAATCTTACTAGTGCTTCTGTACAAATAGCTCTCATAAATATGTCTACGGGCAAAGCGATCAGGGGTGTCGGAATTAACTAATTTTACATAAATAGCCTTAGGAACTCCATAGTATTCATATTCATTTCCATCAGAAAATACAACACGTAAAATCTCAGATTTAAACTCAAAATCATGGATACTAGACTCTGATATTGTAGCCGTATATTCATTAATAGTAGCAGCATGCGTTTC
>CAIYUO010000088.1 GCA_903929425.1 uncultured Bacteroidota bacterium | reverse complement strand
TGAAGTTCCTTAATTTTTTTTACTGAGCGAATATTAAATACACCTCCCACTTTCCCTTCTTTTACTTTTTGAGCAATATCCGAACTACTTACTGCACCAGTTACAAAATCGCTTGAAGCAGGTAAATTTATCTGCCCTAACTTTTCTTCTAAAGTCATTTTTGCTAATAAACTATTTACAAATTGATGTTTTTTTACATCCTTATTTGTTTGACACAAGGCAACCGTACTTAAAAATACCGTTACACATAATAAAAGCTTCTTTTTCATATATACTTTTTTACTTTATTAAGTTTATAATCCTGTTTTATAAATAAGATGTTTACTGTTTTACCATACAATAGTTGATGCTGATTGTGCTGGCATTTCAAAAATTACTTTTTTGCTCCCCTCTATTATTTTCACTTTTTGGGGAGTACTCGTATTCAATACGATATTAGCTTTTTTACCATTTGGTAGTAAAAAACCAGTGGTCTTTATACTTTCCAAATTCGAACTTGTCGCTACTCTTTTCGCACCAACAGGAATGTATTTTGAAGCCTGCCCGATAATATAATAACTAACATTTCTTGAAATTTCATCGCCTTGTATGGTAAATGCACCTTTACATTCGGTACAGCCTCCAGTTGTATGAGGATTAAATTTAGCATCAGCAGCTAAATTCCACTCCATAACAACCAAAGACCAGTTATTAATAGTACCCAAAACAATATGCTCTAAATGCCACATTAAATCTCCACCAAATTCACCTTTAGCACCAGTCCATTGTTCAGTGAAATAAATTTTTTTATCAGGATGTGCATTATGTACTTCCGATATAGTAGACTCATTACCAAGGTATAAATGAAATGCTGTTCCACTTGCATATGATTTTGCCTTAGGATCATTTAAAACTGATATGGGATAATAAGGATGATCGGCATTGTGATCAAATAAAATAACCTGGGTTTTAATATTCGCTGCTTTGAATTGTGGTCCAATATAGTTAGCTAAAAAATTGGTTTGCTCTTGCGCATCCATCAATAAACTTGGATTATTTCCTCCATGTTCAGGTTCGTTTTGTAAAGTGACTGACTTTATATTTATACCATGATTTTGCATGGCTTTAATATATTTTATAAAATAGTTTGCATAGGTAGCATAATATTTTTTTAATAAATGTCCGCCCATACTTGCACTATTTGTTTTCATCCAGGTTGGCGGTGACCATGGAGAAGCCATAATTTGTATGGATGGATTAATGACTAATACTTTTTTTAGTATTGGGATTAAATGAAGTGTATCCTCACTTAAATTAAATTTCAACAATAAAGAATCAGTTTCCCCCTTTTTTAAATCGTCATAACTAAAAATACGGGCATCTAAATCGGATGCACCGATGCTGATACGTATATAACTTACACCCAAGGCATCTTTCCCTTTTCCAAATATTTCATTTAGTAAAGTTGATTTTTTTGCTTCCGGCAATTGATCAATCAATGCTGCTGACCCACCTGTCAACGCAAATCCAAAACCTTCAATGGTTTGAAAACGCTTGCTAACATCCATTTGAATAGTTGCTGTGGCAGTATCCTTTATAGATTCCTTCGTTGGCGTTAACTTAGTTGCTTTAAACTTTTCCAAACCATTTGCCGTTGTAGAATATTGAAATGCTTGCGCAGAAAGGGAATTATAATTAATTACTATTAAAATTATGAATTGAATGAATCCTATTTTTCTATTTTGTTTTTTGTATTGTATATACTTCATTAAATTATATTTGAACCTGAAATAATTAATATAGCTTATCCAAAAAAATATTTTGGACCTGGCATTTTGTAAAATATTATGTAATTTAAAATTTGATGCTTATAAAAATATCACCTTTTAAACAAAAAAAGGCCTAAATCAAAATTGATTTATTAAATAGGTGGTTATATTAATAAAAATGTCTAACTTTTTAATGAGTAATTAATTGAATATGAAAGGTGAAATAAATGATTGGTCATTTTATAGTTTGGGTGATCATGCATTTGTATTTGCATTAGAAGCAAAAATGGATGGATTGATTTTACAAAAAATTAAAAATTTAAATGAATTTATTTCAGCTAAAAATATAATTGGAATATTCGATATCATTCCCTCCTATCATACCCTTACAATAGTATATGATATAACAACATTTTTATCGGTAACTCAATCTGCTAGTGAGCAATTATTATATTTTTGTAACAACATAATAACTGATTTTGAAAATACTTTAATAGCTAAAAATAATATCAAGTCCATTATTTATAAGGTACCCGTTTGTTACGAGAAATGTTACGGCTTAGATTTAGAAAATATAAGTTTAAAAAATAAAATTTCTTGTGCAGAAATAATACAAATACATACTGCTTTTGAGTATGTTGTTTATAGTATAGGTTTTTTACCTGGTTTCACTTATATGGGAACTGTAAATGATAAAATAAAAATAGATAGACTCCACAAACCAAGGACTGAAGTAATGGCTGGAAGTATTGGTATAGCTGGGTTACAAACAGGTATTTATCCTACAAATAGCCCAGGTGGATGGCAAATTATTGGAAGAACTCCTTGGAAAATTTTTGATCCACATCCAACTAAATTAGCAAAATTTAAAGTGGGTGATCGAGTACAATTTTATGCAATAAGTAAACAGGCATTTGAAACACTAAATGAAAACCATTAATGGAAGTGTCTATAAAAGTTTTACATAAAGGAATTGCCGACTCCATTCAAGATTCAGGTCGCTATGGATTCCAACATTTTGGTGTTCAGCCTAACGGATGTATGGACTTATTATCGGCAACACTTGCAAATTATATTTTACAAAATGATTTGGATAATCCAGTGATAGAATTACATTTTCCAGCAAGTAAAATTCAATTCTTAAATAATGCTATTATTTGTATTTCTGGAGCCCATTTTGTACCTATATTAAATGAAAAAAGTATCCCCTTTAATACACCCATTTTAGTAGCTGAAAACGATGTGCTTTCTATGTTGCAACCTATAGAGGGTACCATTGCATATATCGGTGTAAAAGGGAGATTTAATGAGCCCAATTGGTTAAATAGTCATTCTTACAATTCCAAAAGTATAGCTACTAATGATATTTTGCATTTTTCAACCCCCAATTATGACCTTCAGAAAACATTACAACAATTAATTAAAGATTTTGATAAATCCATTGTTGAAAAAGTTCAAAACATTCTTTTTGCGAACAATGAACCCATCCGATTCCTTCCTGGACCTGAATGGGATAACTTAAATGAAAATTCTTTGCAAGCCATTTTAAATAAACCATTTACCATTTCAGTACAACGAAATCGGATGGGCTATTATTTGAATGGACCCAAGCTTGAAACATCAAATACCAAAAGCTATTTATCAAGTGCAGTTACTAGAGGTACCTTGCAGCTACTTCCCAATGGCAATATAATTGTTTTAATGGCCGATCATCAAACCATTGGTGGTTATGCGAATTTGGGTCAAATAATTTTGGTAGATTTGCCAAGGTTTGCACAAATGAAAAATGATCAACCATTTACATTTAGTTTAACCAATTTGGACACTACACAATCTTTATATCGAAAACTGTATGCACCATTTAAGTATTGATATTAACTGTGACATGGGTGAAGGCATGGGAAATGAATCCTATATTATGCCTTTTATAAGCAGTGCCAATATAGCTTGTGGAGGACATACAGGAAATGCAGATACCATTAAAAGGACCATTGAAATAGCCCTAAAACATAATGTTGCGATTGGCGCACATCCTAGTTATTACGATTTAGAAAATTTTGGAAGAGTATCCCAATTTATATCTGTACTAGAATTAGCCGAACTCATTGCTGATCAATATTATTTGTTCGAAAAAATTGCTATTCAAATGGGTGTTCCTATACATCATGTTAAATTGCATGGGGCTTTATATAATGATTGTGCTAAAGATGCTTTATTGAGTAAAACATTTGTTCAAACAATTCAAGCTATTGATCCTACTTTAATTATATATGGATTAAGTGGAAGTTTTACAGTTCAGGAAGCCATTATGAATGGTCAACCATTTTATAGAGAAGCTTTTGCTGATAGATCCTATCAAAAAAACGGACAACTTACGCCAAGGCATTTATCACATGCGATGATAGAAAATGTTGATCAAGTAATACAACAAGTAATTGGTTTAATAAATGAAAATAAAGTTGTTAGCTTACAAGGTGATATCATCGATTTAAAAGTAGATACCATTTGTATTCATGGTGATGGTCCTAATGCCATTACATTTTCGGAATCCATATATGAAGCACTAAAGAATAATAATATTGAACTTAAAAAATACTAAAACAACCACACTTATACCCTCTTTAACAGGAGTTAGTATAGGTGCTGCCTTTTTGATGGCTAACTCTTCCATTGGGCCGGGTTTTCTTACACAAACATCAGTTTACACCGAGCAATTAGTGAGCAGCTTTGGTTTTGTAATTCTTATTTCAATATTACTTGATTTAGGCGCTCAAATTAATATTTGGAGATGCATTACTTTAAGTGGTATGCGCGCACAAGAAATTGCCAATGAATTATTACCAGGCCTTGGCAATTTGTTATCTCTACTTGTGGTATTAGGCGGCCTAGCATTCAACATTGGAAATATTGCAGGATGCGGGCTAGCTCTAAATATTTTAACGGGCATTTCATTTGCAAAAGGCGCCATGATAAGTGGTGTTATTGCCATACTAATATTTTGGATACAAGAAATTGGAAAAATGTTAGATGTAATCACAAAATATTTAGGCATCATTAAAATTGGATTAACCTTATTAATCGTTTATGCAGCAAACCCTCCTATATTAGACGCAGTGCATCACACTTTTGTCCCTGAAAAAATTTCCTTACTTGCAATTGTTACCATTGTTGGAGGTACTGTTGGAGGCTACATTACTTTTTCAGGTGCGCATCGTTTAATTGATGCTGGTATTAGTGGACCAAGCCAAATTCCGTTTGTAACTAAAAGTGCAAGTAGTGGTATCATTATTTCCTCCATCATGCGTTATATTTTATTCTTAGCAGCAGTAGGTATTGTTACCAAGGGTATTCATTTAGATAAAAATAATCCTGCTGCAACCATTTTCGAATCAGCTGGCGGAAGATGGGGTCTTTTTATTTTCGGAATTGTTTTATGGAGTGCTGCTATTTCATCCGTTATTGGCGCATCCTATACTTCCTTTAGTTTTATAAAACATTTTAAACATAAAATAATTAAGCAAGAAAGAACCATTATAAGTGGTTTTATCATTTTTACTACCCTATTATTTGTAATTATTGGGAAGCCAAAGGAATTGCTTTTGCTAGCAGGATTGTTGAATGGCTTTATTCTTCCCTTTGCTTTGGCAATTATGCTTATAGCTAGTAGGAAAATTACGATACTAAAACAGTATGCCTATCCTATTTGGATTCAATTATGTGGTTGGCTGGTAGTTATACTCATGGGAACGATGAGTGTATTTGCAGTAATTGAAAAATTAAAGGGAGCGTAAACTATTTGTTGTCATTTCCAACATCCAACATGTCCATCTTATTTTCTTTAGGTTTAAATCCAAAATTATAACGTAAGGACAAACCCCAACGTCTTGTATCATTTTCTCTGTATCCAATTGCATTTTGAGTACCTTGACGCAATGTGAAATTGTTTTTATTGGTAAATAAAAAGTCATTGTAGCTTGCTGTTACAATTAGTTTTTTCTTTAAAAATTGCCTGTTAATAGAAGTATTCAAGGAGCCGAAATCCGATAACTCATAAAATTGTTGTTGTCCACTAAATCTCCAAAAACCATTTAGTGTAATGGTTGAGAGGCCATCCAACTTTAGCGACTGGAAAGTAAACAAGGTCCATGTTCCTTTATTAAATGAGATAGGCTTCCCCTCATAAAATCCATTATAATCATTACGATTATACTGCGTACCTAAAACTGCAAAGAATTTTTTTCCTGGAGGAATCACACCCAAAATTCTAAAATAAGTTTCTCTACTTTTTCCTAAATTATCATATGTACGATAACTAATTTGTTTATTGGTGGGTGATTGGTATACAACATTCGTGAAAATATCTTTTGTTTCATTAATTCCATAGGCGAACAAGGGCTTATCATCCACACTGATATTTGCTTCATAGTTAGTAGTAAATTGTGGCCTTAGATTAGGATTTCCTATTTCATATAAATAAGGATCAATATACTTAGCGAAAGGAGTTAAATAATCATAGGAAGGTCTACTTATGGTTTTTCGGTAAACTAAAAACCCACGCAGTTCATATTGCATGATGTTGATAATTTTCCGACTTAAATACACATATGGAAAAGGATCTGTTCTATTGACTGAAAAAGTAGTATCCTTTGGCACCAATTGATGACCTTGCATTATTGTTTGTTCAAATCGAGTACCTACTTTTAAAATAACAGGCCCCCATGTTTTAGAAGCTTGTAAATAAGCTGCATTAATTTGTTCTTTATAATCAAAGCTATTCGTTCTCAAAGGATCTAAGCTAGTAACATTTGAAACTGTTTTTGTATAACTAGCCCTATTTTTAAAATATAAGGTAGAAGTCTTAATACCCGCTTCTGTTACCAATCCTAACCATTTTTTTTTAAAATCAGATTGATACGTAAAATAAGTTCTGTCATTCCCGTATTGGCCATCACCCCTAGCTAAATTACTATTACTTAAAAAAGTATTTAAGTACACTTGGTCCGTATTGCCATTTGAAAAAGTAAATGCAAAGTCATTCACCCATTCTCCACCTACCGTATCTAATTTATATTTAGCTCTTAAAGTTTGATTAAAGAATTTATTTAATCCATTATTTTGAACTAATGAATTTAATTCACTTAAATTTTTATTGAGTGATACTACTTTAACGATTGATGCATTTACTGTACTATTATCTGATTTATTTTGGCTCAACCTACCATCATAATTTAATTCCCAATGATCACCAACCGTTTTACCAAAACCATAACCCATATTGATGGATGTATTTGGTGAAACCGTTCTTGCATTTTGTTTAAGTAAAGTATCCAAGGTAACACTCCTGTCAGAAGTTGTAATGGAATACCCATTGTTATTACTAAACTGCGCGTTTACATAAGAAGTAAGTTTATCGTTATTGTTGGCCAAATTAAAACCAATAAATTGATTGCCATAAACACCTTGTGCAAAGCCACTATTCACAGAACCATTTAAACCTAATTTAATGCCTTTCATTAATACTACATTCACTACACCCCCGCCACCAGAGGCATCATACTTAGCAGAAGGTGTTCTGATTAATTCAATTTTTTGGATGGCATTAGGTGGCAAACTTTTTAAAAGAATAGCAATATCAGCCGCACTCATTTTCAAATCCCTACCATTAATTTGAACAGCAGCGGGCGATAATCCATTTAAATAAATGTTACCATCCTGGTCAACAAATATGCCTGGAATTTTTTCCACGGTTTCATATGCATTGGTGCTGCTTGCCGCTAAAGGTTCAGGATCCACCACCGACTTATCATCCTCCTGACGAATTAATGGCTTACTTGATTTTACCACAACTTCATTCAACATGGAGTTACTTTCTTTTAATACAATAAGCTGTTCATTTTTGCTAGCAAAATCAAATACCGTGTCGGTAATTTGATATCCCACCCAGCTGCTTCGGAAAAAATAACTTTTAGCAGTATCAACATTTAAAGCAGCAATACCCAAAGAGTCAACTGTAATTTTTTTTGCCTTTTGTATATTAAACGTTTCAGTTGGTTTAACTTTTGGATAATACAACACAAATGCCATGCTAAATGGTTTACCATTTTTATCGGTCACCTTAATACGCACTTGGGTGTTTTGAGCAGCTAATTGCCCAACTTGAATAATAAATAAAACGAATAAAACGAGCTGTACTATTTTCCTCATAATCTTTCTTAGAGTTGCAAAAGTAAGGTTAATGGAAAAACAATGGTTGCATTGTATTTTAAAACCCGATTACAATTACATAAGCGGTTACTAGTGGAGAATAGCGGGGTCGAACCGCTGACCTCTTGCATGCCATGCAAGCGCTCTACCAACTGAGCTAATTCCCCTTAAAGGGTGTAAAGCTAAGCTCAAATGGGGTAATAGCAAGGTGAAAGATTAATATATTATTTTAATTATTTACAGAATTATTTCGCAATTGTTATTTTCCTAATTCTGTTATTCATCATATCTGAGAAATAAATATCACCATTTTTATCCATTGTAATACCAAAAGGCCAATTTAAAGTTGCAGACAAAGCATTACCACCATCTCCACTAAAACCTTTTTCACCCGTTCCTGCTATAAGATAGATTATACCAGACTTAAAAATTTTATATATCTGATGATGTTGTAAATCTGAAAAATAAATATTGCCATTATCATCAAGAAACATAGCATCGCAAAATATTCTAGTATCTATTGCTTTTGCACCATTTTCATATGAGTTAAGTTTACCACCAGCAATTCTTGTTGTCGTTCCATCACTTGAAATTCTCCATATTTGATAAGTATCTGAACTAGATGATGTTGTAGTAGAAAGATAAAGATCCCCAGATTTGGTATCATATTTCAAATCAGTTCCATAAAATATTTTAGTGCTATTTAATGTAGAAATTATCCCAGAAGTATTAATTTTTCTTACAACTCCGTTTCCTTGATCGTAAAATATTATATTATTTGAATTATCCACAAGTATATTAGTTGGAAAATTCAATGAAACATTTAAAGCAGATGATCCATCACCAGCATAAGCAAGATTATAACCATCCCCAGCAATTTTAGTTATTACACCAGTTTGAGAAACTTTTTTAATAACTGAACCATTTGCCACATCTTGAATCGTAAAGTAATAATTACCTAAACTATCAAATGTAAAACCATTTACAGCTCCCAAATTTGCACCAAATTTTACAACTGTCGTAATAATACCTGCTGATGATATTTTTCTGATACCAGTTCCTTGATCTTGTACGAAAATATCACCATTTCGCCTATCTAAACTTAAATATCTTGGATGATAGAGAGAACTATTAATAGCCTGACCTCCATCACCAGCAGAAATTTCAGTTCCATTACCTGCAATTGTTGATATTTTATTTACAAAATTGTTAGGAAAAAGATATAGAGAATCAATATGTGATAAAATGAAACATGATGATAATCTTACACTATCTTTATATGTAGTAACTATTAAATTTTTTTTAATTGAATCACAACCTGAAAAAACACTAGTCTTTGTGTTATTTACATTAGAATCACTTTTACTACAACTTACTGCTAAAATAAATATTAAAAAATAAAAATATTTCATGATGTTTTATATTTGATTATTCATCACAAACATATGAAAATTTAATCGTATTTAATATTTTTTTTATAAGTAAAATGAATTTATTATACTCACTTAATACCTTTGGAATATTCGTTATTTACTAAATTTCTCCCTTGCCATCCAACCAAAGCTTTACCGCTTCAGTAGTTACTGATTTTGGACGCTCTAATGGGAAGCCTAATGCTCTATCCCATGTTAAGCTAGCTAAAACTCCTAAGGCACGACTTACTGCAAATAAAACGGTATAGAATTCGTATTCAACGATACCATAGTGCACTAATAAGGCACCGCTGTGTGCGTCCACATTAGGCCAAGGATTTTTTACTTTTCCTAATGATTCTAAAATAGGTGGTACTGTTTCATATATGTTCCAAACCGTGTTCACTAACTTATCGTCTGGTAAATGTTTTTTACCAAATGCCATTTGAGCAGTGAAACGAGGATCGGTTTTTCTTAATACCGCATGACCATAACCTGGTACCACTTTTCCTGATGCCAATGTTTTTTGAACATAGTCCACAATTTGTTCTTTTGTAGGACTATCAGAACCAATTGCTTCTTGCATTTCAAAAATCCATTTGATAACTTCTTGGTTAGCTAAACCATGTAAAGGACCAGCTAATCCGTTCATTCCTGCAGCGTAACTTAAATAAGGATCGCTCAAGGCAGAACCTACTAAGTGGGTTGTATGCGCTGATACATTACCGCCTTCATGGTCGGCATGAATGGTCATGTATAAACGCATTAATTCTTTTGTGCTTTCATCCTCAAAGCCCATCATATATGCAAGGTTACCTGCCCAGTCTAATAAACCATTTGGATGAATATGTTCGTTATTTTTATATTTTCTGCGATAGATATAAGCAGCTATTCTTGGTAATCTTGCAATCAAATCCATGGAGTCATCATATGTGTATTGCCAATAATCTTTCTTGTTCATTCCTTTAGCATACTCAGCTGAAAATTTACTCTCAGTTTGTAACGCCATCACCGCTGCAACATACATAGTCATTGGATGTGCACTCAATGGGAATGCGTCGATAACATCAAATACATGTGTTGGAACATGGCTTCTTCTTTGCCAGTTGTTGGTAATTTCTTTTACGTCATTGGCAGTAGGCAATTCACCTACCATCATTAAATAAAATAATCCTTCAGGCAATGGCTCATCTCCTCCTGGTGCTTTAGGCAATTTGTCTTGTAATTCTGGAATTGAGAATCCGCGAAAACGAATTCCTTCTTGGGCATCTAATAAACTAGTTTCAGTAACCAACCCTGTTATGCCACGCATTCCTTGGTATGCTTGCGCAAGTGTTACTTCACCAATTTTCTTTTCCCCGTGTGTTTTAATGATTTCTTTTATCTCAGTTGCAGCAGCTGTAGCTTTAACACTGAACAGATCCTTAATCGCTTCCATAAATGCACCTTTAGTTTATGATGATTGTCATTTTTAAAATGACGCGTAAAGTTAACTAAAATTGGTTTATTTAGGTGCTTTTTTGTACAAATAATAAACCACCCATATAAAAATCATATTAGGTATCCATGCAGCTAGTAATGGAGGTAAATTACCCTTGGTGGAGAAGATTGTTGAAAATCGATCAGTGATAATAAATACAGCAGCAATAATGAAACCTAAGGCCAAATGTGAGCCACTACCACCACGCACTTTTTTCCCGGCAACGATCGCGCCAATTAGTGTTAATAATAAAACAGAAACGGGTGAAGCGTCACGTCGATACCTTTCAATTTTCAATTCATTCAGCCCCTCAGCACCCCTCAATTCCTCCAATTTGATTTGTTGTATCAGTTGAGGTGTGGTGAGTTTGTCCTTTGTGTATCTATCCTTTTTGATGTCAACAGGCTTAAATGGATAGTTTTTATTAAGTTCAACTGCTGATGTAACAACTTCTTTTTCATTCAACACTTTTCGTTCAACCACTTCCACTAATCGCCAATTTTTTGTTGCAGTATCCCATTGTATATTCTCTGCTCTTATATTATAAACAACTTTACCGCCCTCTACTTTATAAGCAAAAAACCCACTTCCTCTGCTATTGGCAGTGTCATAATTATAAATACCTGCATAAGTGAATGAATCAATTCTGAAATAAATATCCGATGATGAGGTTAAAAGTGCATTATAGGTGGAATTCGCGTCAATGTAAGCGGCTTCAAAACTACCTCTAACATTTTCCGCTTTGGGTATAATCCATTGATTGGATACCCATAAAAACAAACCTAATAATACCCCTCCAATCCAATAAGGCCTTAACCATCTATTATAGCTAGTGCCGCTGGCAATAATCGCCACAATTTCGGTTTGCCCTGCCATTTTTGAAGTAAAAAAAATAACGGCAATAAATACAAACAAAGGAAATAACAATGCAATGATATGCGGTATGAAACCTATGTAATAATGAGTGAAAATTTCAGTAGCCGATAAACCTGTTCTTACAAAATCGTCTGTTTTTTCACTAATATCTATTACAATAGCAATGACCGCAAATAAGAATATGGAGAAAAAAAATACTCTCAAAAACTTTTTTAATATGTACCAATCTAATTTTTTCACTCGGTATAATTTACAAGCGCGTTTTTATTTGTTCAATCATGCCAACTTTCCAACTTCTATAATCCCCTGTAACTATATGTTTTCTTGCTTCGCCTACTAACCACAAATAAAAAGATAAATTTTGAATGCTCGCTAATTGCAATCCTAAAATTTCATCAGCAATAAACAAATGGCGCATATAAGACTTTGTATAATATTGGCTTAACTCATTTGGAATACCTGGATCTATTGGACTAAAATCTTTCTCCCATTTTTTATTCTTAATATTAATCACGCCTTGCGATGTAAATATCATACCATTTCGTCCATTACGCGTTGGCATGACACAATCAAACATATCCACCCCCAAATCAATCGCTTCTAATATATTCCATGGTGTTCCTACCCCCATTAAATACCTAGGTTTATTTTCGGGTAAATTTTCACAACAAAGTGCAGTGAACTCATACATTTCAGCTTCTGTCTCCCCAACACTTAAGCCTCCAATGGCATTTCCAACTGCATTTTTGGAACTGATATATTCGCAGGATGCTTTTCTTAAATCCTTATACATCCCACCCTGTACAATAGGGAATAAATTTTGAGTATACCCATATAAATCAGGTGTTTCTGCTAATCGATTTACACATTTATCTAACCAAACATGTGTAAGGTCCATACTTTTTCGCACGTACTCATATTCACTAGGAATCGGAGGACATTCATCAAAAGCCATAATGATATCAGCTCCAATACTGCGCTGAATATCCATCACTTTTTCTGGACTAAATAAATGTTTGCTCCCATCAATATGTGATTGAAAAACAACCCCCTCTGGTTTAATTTTTCGATTATTAGCCAATGAAAATACTTGATACCCCCCACTATCCGTTAAAATGGGACGGTCCCACCCAATAAATTTATGAAGTCCCCCGGCCGCCTCCAATACTTCAGTGCCGGGTCTTAAATATAAATGATAGGTATTGCCCAGTATAATTTGAGCATTGATATCCTGTTTAAGTTGTTGTTGTGTAACCGCTTTCACGGACCCAATAGTTCCCACTGGCATAAAAATGGGGGTCTGAATAATGCCATGATCGGTGGTGATAGTTCCCGCACGAGATGACCCCTCAGTACCCTTATATTGTAAATCAAATGCTAATGCAGCCATGTCGCAAAGGTAAGGTCAAATAGTATTACTTTTGTAGTATGATAACTAACCTACCCGTATCTTCTATTTTAATAGGTGCATTCGCATGCGTCATAGCAATACAGCTATTTTACTATCTATTCTTTTTCTTAAGATTAGCTATTTATAAAACCCCAAAAAAAGCCGTCCACATGGAGCACCCTGTGTCGGTGGTTATTTGTGCAAGAGATGAAGCAAATAATTTGGTAACCAACTTGCCAGGAGTATTGGTGCAACAATATAGTACCACTCATGAAATTGTTTTGGTAAACGACAATTCGGAAGACGAATCAAAATATTTATTAGAAGAATTCAGGAAATCATTTAAAAATTTAAATGTTGTTTCCTTAACGCAGGAAGCAAAAATGATTAATGGAAAAAAGTTTCCTTTATCCATTGGAATTAAGTCAGCAAAATATGAAACTTTACTATTAACGGATGCTGATTGTGTGCCTGCCAGTGAGCATTGGATGCGATTAATGCAAGATGGGTATAATGATAATACCGAAATTGTACTTGGATATGGCGCCTATAAAAAGAAGCCAGGAATACTAAATAAACTCATTCGATTTGAAACTTTCCAAACTGCTTTACAATATTTATCCTATGCATTAGTAGGCTTACCATATATGGGTGTAGGTCGAAATCTATCTTATAAAAAGGATGTTTTTATTCGCAACAAAGGATTCTCTTCCATTAATCAAATGCCTAGTGGTGACGACGATTTATTTATTAATCAGGTTGCAAATAGTAAAAATACCGCCATTGTTGTTGATAAAGATGCACATACATTAAGTGAGCCTAAAACCACTTTCAATAATTGGATGAATCAAAAATACAGACATTATACAACAAGCAAATACTATAAACCAAAGCATTCCATATTATTGGGACTTTTTGCCATCAGTCAATTTCTAGTATACCCTTTACTTGTAACAGCATTAATTTTATCAAAAGAATATATATTGATTGCTAGTATTTGGGGTGCCCGTTTTTTGATTCAAGGAATTGTATTAAGAAGCACTATGAAAAAATTAAACGAATTGGATTTGTGGCCTTGGTATTTATTTTTTGATTTATGGTCCATATTTTATTACTTATTTACTTTGCCTAGCGTATGGAAAGCACCGAACAAAAACTGGAGTTAATTACCAAATACTTTGACGATTTTACACCTTCGCAATTAGCACAACTAGCTGGACTCGATGCTGCTTATAAGGAATGGAATAGTCAAATAAATGTTATCTCTAGAAAAGATATTGATGAATTGTATTTACATCACGTATTACACTCTTTAAGCATCGCAGCCATTGCTGAATGGGAAAAAGGTACACAGGTAATTGACATTGGGTGCGGTGGTGGATTCCCTTGTGTGCCCATGGCTATATTTTTTCCTGAGGTTCAATTTTTAGCGGTGGATAGTATTGCCAAAAAACTTAAAGTAGTTGATGCTGTTTGTGAAATAGTTGGTATTAAAAATATCAAAACACAACATACTCGTGTTGAAGATATTAAGAATAAGAAGTTTGACTACGCTATTAGCCGAGCTGTGGCCCCTTTAAAGGATTTGTGGAAATGGGCTGGCCCAATTATTAACAAAAAGCCCAATCAACCCAATGGACTTATTTGTTTAAAAGGAGGTGACTTGCATCAAGAGATTTTTGAAAGTGGAGTGCGACCTAAAATGATGTCTATTTATGATATTTTTCAGGAGGAGTATTTTAAAGAAAAATTTATTATTCAAGTGAAGAAATAGAAAAGGCGTCATCAAGACGCCTTTTCTATTTCTTTTTCTTAGTTATCTTATCTATTAATTAGGAATTTCTAATTTATTATTACTTCTATTGATATCTGGTAATCGATAGCTTGGATCAATCTCAATTGATTTTAAGGCACTTAATGGTTTAGTCGTTTCAAAAGTAATAGTTGGTTGTACCCATTTATATTCAGGGTGAACAATTCTAAAGTTTGTTCCTTCCGCTAACTTTCCAGAAAGCATTAAGTCCAATGGTATATAGTGTAACTCACTTGTTCCGTCCTTATAAGTAATTAATACCTCCAATGGAGCAGGCATTTTACCTAATCTTTGAATACTAATAATGGCTGTATTAGTACCTGCTTGAATATCATTTAAACCATAGTCAATTGTTTTTGTACTATTCATCCAATATTCTTTTAACCAAGCTAACTGAATACCACTTGTTTTTTCTGCAACTCGAATAAAATCATTTGCATTTGGATGTTTAAATTTCCAAGTATTGTAATAGTCGATTAATACTTTATCACGCACAGCATCTCCAATGACATATCCTAGAAAACCTAAAAAGGTGGCTCCTTTACTATAAGCTGCACTGCTATATGCAAAATTGGTATTATAATGATCGGAATGTGTGCTCAATGGTTCCTCTAAGCTACTTTTTGCTAAAGACAAATAGCTACCATAGTTACCATATTGAATTGCCGGCAACATTGTTTTTGTTTTTTCATTGTTAGCTATAATTTGCTTCTTTGCTGCTTCCGTTAAATACGGTGATTGAAATGCAAAATTTTGTTCATACCAATACGTGATATCATCTTCGGCATAACTAGCAAATCCTTCATCCATCCATGGATACAAACTTTCATTGGATCCTAATACATGCTGATACCAATTGTGCATCCATTCATGAAATACAGTTCCAAGACCTGGACCTTTAATTAAAGTAGCCATTGCATACTCCATTCCACCGTCACCTCCTTGAATAAAGGAGTATTGAGGATAAGGATAGGCGCCAAACTTTTTCTCAATGTAAGGCAACGCTTTTTCCGCAGCCCATAAAACATTTGCCCAAGCACTATCAGCCGATTCATTTTTTTGTTTATAATAAACATGTAAGGTCAAACCCTTACGTACTTCTTTGGATAAATGTTTGAACTGATCATCCGCTGCCCAAACAAAATCATGAATATTATTTCCCTTAAAATTCCATGTTTTATTGCCAGATGCGTCTGCATTTGCATTAGGATTTTCAAGTACACCAGTCCCGCCAACGGTAAAATTTTTAGGTAAACTTATACTTACATTATAATTACCCCAAACACCATAAAACTCTCTCGCTATATAAGGATTCGTGTTCCATCCTTGATAATCGTATTCAACCATTTTAGGATACCACTGACTCATTGAATAACGAATACCTTCGCTATTATCTCTACCTGAACGACGAATTTGAGTTGGCACTTGTGCTTCAAAATTCAAATTCATTTTTACACTTGTATGCGGTGCAATTGGTTTTGTTAATTGCACTTCCAAAATCGTTTCATGCTCAATTAATTTTTGTGCAACACCATTAATCGATAATTGATTTACTTTTTGAATACCAATTTGTGTTGGCGTTAAATTTTGAATGCGATCTTTCACACGAGCATCCCAGTCTTGACGATCACCTTGTCCAACCATACTCATATTTGAAGCCGACGTAATCGGTGCACCACGACGAACGTTCAAAATTGTTTTACCTAATTCACGACTACGAATATCCATTGCGGAATTGGGCTGAAATGCATTCCAATACATATGAAAATATACCTTTTGCAAAGTATCAGCAGAATTGTTATCATACACAACTTCTTCTACCCCTTTCAAAGTATGGGTATTCACATCCAAACTCACTTTAATATTGTAATTAATGTGTTGTTGCCAACGATCAGCCTGTGCATTTAAACTCATTACAGACATCATAATAAACACAAAAATTGCAGCAATTTTATTTAACATAGTAAATATTTAAGAAATAAATTTAAGTAAAATAAAGCAGTAACCCAACTCAATTGGATATATGATTATTGCTTTCCCTGCACAACTATAACAATCTCCCCTTTAACTTGTTTCGAGGAAAAATGCAATATTAAATTATCTAATGTGTCCGTGATATTTTCTTCAAACAATTTAGTAAGTTCACGACTTACTGCCGCTTGTCTATCTCCATCAAAATAAGTAGCAAATAATTGAAGCGTTTTTACTAAACGCATTGGACTTTCATAAAAAATCATCGTTCGCTCTTCATTCGCTAATTTTTCCATTAAAGTTTTTCGCCCCTTTTTAAGCGGAATAAAACCTTCGAAACAAAAACTATTTGTTGGAATACCACTATTTACTAATGCTGGAACAAATGCTGTGGCTCCCGGTAAGCTTGTAACCGATACTCCTGCTTGCTTGCATGCACGCACTAATAAAAATGCAGGATCTGAAATACCCGGCGTACCAGCATCTGTAATTAAGGCTACTTTTTTTCCAGCTTGTAATTGTTGAACCAAATGGTCCACCACCTTATGCTCATTATGCTGATGATAAGGAGTAAGTGGTTTTAAAATATTATAATGTTGTAATAGTTTTGAAGAAGTTCGCGTGTCCTCACATAAAATAAAATCTACTTCTTTCAAAATCTCCACAGCCCTGAAGGTAAAATCTTTTAAATTTCCTATGGGGGTGGGTACTAAATACAACATGTTTTAAGGGGTATATGAGGGACTATGCTTGAACGAATTCAATTTCAAAGTATTCCATTACAGCATTCGCTAATAATTTTTTACTTGCCTCTTCAGCAACTATTCTTGCAGCTGCCTCATTTGCTGCCTCAATTTGTATCGTAATATGCTTGCCTACTCTAACATCTTGCACTCCGTTCATTCCTAAATTATGTAAACCGCCCAAAACGGCTTTACCTTGAGGATCTAATAAGTCTTTTAATGGCATTACTTTAACTTGTACTTGAAATAACATAGGATTAATTCTTATTTAGTGATGGTTTTCTTATAAATCAAAGATACTAAGCAATAGCCAATAAAGCCAAACGGAATGGCTAGCCATTTAAAAAATACGGCTGTTACGGCTACCTCCAATGCCACCAAAATGAGTGGTAGTATTAAATTTTTCTTATTTCCCAAGCCTTTCAACGCTAACATTGGTGTTTTCATCACCATTAAAAAAGAAACTAACAAAATATAGACATACCAAAAAACAGGGCTCAAAATCAATTTTGAAAAAATATTTGCCTGAGCCTGCCAATAAATTAATGGGAAAGCAGCTGTTAATAAACCAATCATAGGTATTGGTACTCCTTTAAAATAAGTTGTTTGCTCACTATCAATATTAAATCTTGCTAAACGATAGGCACCCGCCATTGGAATGATAAAGGCAGCATATATCCAAGCCGAATTTTGAGAAAGTGCATTTACATCATTCGCTAACGACAATCTTAAAAATTGAACTACAATAAATGCTGGAGCTACCCCAAAACTTACCACATCGGCTAATGAATCCAATTGCATACCCATTGCTGATGGTACTTTTAATAGCCTTGCAGCGAATCCATCAAAAAAATCCATTAAGCCTGCTAATCCAATGAATAAACTTGCATAAAAAATGGACTCAGGAATTTGCACCATCATCACTCCCTCTTCGTTAATAGAAGCCATCGTATTAGCCTGAAATGCCGACATAATGGCCAAGCATCCAAAGAACAGATTAAGTAATGTGATGAAATTTGGAATTTGTTTTTTCATGCAATTGTCGTTTACGTCTATTAATAAGACTAAAATTTATTTATTTTTTATGACGCATTAAAGCTTCAATCTCGTCGGCCTTAATGGGTATATTTTTAAATAAATCTTGATTGCCTGTTTTGGTTATCCAAATATTATTTTCAATGCGCACACCCATTGATTCTTCCTTTATATATATTCCTGGCTCCACCGTAAAAACCATGCCAGCTTGAATAGGCTCCGTTCTTGTACCTAAATCATGCACGTCAATTCCTAAATGATGTGAAATTCCATGGTATAAATATTTTCTGTATGCAGGATTGTTTTTATCCTCATTTTTGATATCTGCTTTAGAAAGTAAACCAATTTTCAAAAATTGCTTAGTTGCTTCTTCGCCTACCTTATCGGTGTATTTTAAAATACTAATGCCTGGCTTTAAAATAGATTTTGCATAATCATGTAAATGTAAACAAGCATTGTATACTTCCTTTTGACGCTTGGTAAATTTACCATTCACCGGAACCGTTCTGGTTAAGTCGGCATTGTATCCGCCATAAGCAGCACCAAAATCCATTAATATTAATTCCCCATCCTTACATATATTGTTGTTACTTGTATAATGTAATGTACGTGCATTATCACCACTTGCAAGAATACTGTGATAAGCAACACCCGTAGCCCTTTGACTTAAAAATGAATGATATATTTCAGCTTCAATTTCATGTTCAAAAACACCGGGCTTTATAAATTTCAATAATCTTCGGAATGCAACTTCTGTAATATCAATTGCTTTTTGAATCACCACTACTTCCTCTTTAGTTTTAATACTTCTGAGCTCCTTTAATATTTTAGCAGCACGTATGTATGCATGTAATGGATAACGAGATTTCATTTCATCAATGAATCGGTATTCATTTGTTCGAACCAAGTTATTTTTACGATCATTTTCATTGGTATCTAAATAAATAGCATCGGCTAAATGAATCCATTGTTGCAACATGCCATCTAAAACATCTTCCCATACAATAGTTGTCATTCCTGATATAGCAGTGGCTTCATGTGCCCTTAATCGTTTCCCATCCCAAATTTCTTTTAATTCTTGAGGTCGAACCAACACCAATACCTCACGATATTTAGGATCTGGGTTGTCCGGGAATAAAATCACCATTGTTCCTTCTTGCTCAATACCTGACAACCAAAACAAATCACTGTTTTGTTTGAAATCATGCAAGGCGTCACCATTGCTAGGAAATTCATCATTGCTAACAAAAATGGCGATACTATTTTTTTGCATCTTTGATACAAAACGGGATCTATTCTGTATAAATATTTTCGGATTTAATGGTAAATATTTCATCGATTTATTTTTTAATAATCCTGATCAATAATTAGTTTTTTCAACTAGTGCAAGATACCTAAAAAAGCATGTGATTTATGCAATTTTACCCCACCCAATTTTTGTTTTTTGCGACTGTAGAAACAATCTGATTGGTGCATTCTCGGGTGCAGTAAGCGTTGAATCCTTTTCACATATTGCATATGCTTCATTTTTTGCCTCTTCTAAAGCTTGTCTGTCATTAATGATATTAGCCAACCTAAAATTGAGTGCCCCACTTTGTCTGGTGCCATCTATATCCCCTGGTCCTCTGAGTTCTAAATCTTTTTCAGCAATGACAAAACCGTCATTGGTCTCACACATAATTTTTAAGCGATTCTTTGCTTCCCTGCTTGCTTTAACACTACTTAATAATATACAATAACTCTGTTCAGAACCTCTACCCACACGTCCTCTTAACTGATGTAATTGTGATAGTCCAAATTTTTCAGCACTTTCAATGACCATTACACTTGCATTAGGAACATTCACGCCAACTTCAATTACGGTGGTACCCACTAATATTTGAGTGTCGCCTGTAATAAACCTTTTCATATTGGTTTCCTTCTCAATATTTTTTTGCTTCCCATGAACCATACTAATTTTATACTTGGGTTCCGGAAAGAAACTCTTTACTTGTTCGTAGCCTTGCATTAAATCCTCATAACTCATTTTTTCACTCTCCTCAATTAAGGGATATACATAATAAGCTTGTCGACCTTTTGTAATTTCTGTTTTCACAAAATCCATTACACTGGCGCGCGAAGTTTCAAAACGGTGCACCGTTTTAATGGGTTGTCTACCAGGAGGCAATTCATCCATCACACTATAATCCAAGTCGCCAAAGGCAGTCATGGCAAGCGTTCTAGGGATAGGCGTTGCTGTCATGACTAACACATGTGGAGGTACTTTTGATTTTTTCCAAAGCTGTGCTCTTTGAGCCACGCCAAATCGGTGTTGTTCATCAATGACGGCTAAACCTAAATTTTTAAACTGCACCACCTCCTCAATAATGGCATGCGTACCTACTGCGAAATGAATTGTATCATCCATTAATCCTTGTAAAATTCGACGACGTTCTGCCGTTTTTGTACTTCCCGTTAAAAGTGCTACTTCCAATGGCATGTCCTTCAATAATTCAGATAAACTTGCATAGTGTTGTTGTGCTAAAATTTCGGTTGGTGCCATCAAACAACTTTGGAATCCATTGTCAGCAGCAATAAGCATGGACAGTAATGCAATCATAGTTTTGCCACTACCTACATCACCTTGCAATAATCTATTCATTTGAAATCCACGTGCAGTGTCCTGTCTAATTTCTTTAATCACACGTTTTTGTGCACCTGTTAATTCAAAGGGTAAATGCTTGTTATAAAAAGTATTAAAATAGTCTCCTACAATTTCAAATTTATGGCCTTTACTATTTTTGTGCCTATCAATTTTTATTAAATTTAAACGCACTTGTGCCATAAACAATTCTTCAAAAACCAATCTGGACAAGGCTTTTTTATACTGCTCCAGTGATTGAGGGAAATGAATTTGTCGATAAGCTTCCCATCTTCCCATTCTATCTTTTAATAAATGTGCAGGTAAATTTTCAGTTAAATCGCGTTCACTAATTTGTTGAAACAAGGTTTGCGTCAACTTACCTATCTGCTTTCCATTTAAACCCCGCGCCTTTAATTTTTCAGTGGATGGATATACTGGTTCTAATAATGATTTTTGCGAAGCCGTTGCTGCTATATAAGGTTCAATTTCAGGATGTACAATTTGAGGCTTCCCATTAAAAAAACTCACCCTACCAAATACCAAATATGCTTGCCCTTCGACAATATTCTTTTGCACCCAATTGATTCCTTGAAACCATGCTAACTCAATTTGACCCGTGGCATCTTTTAATTGAGTTACCATCCTTTTGGATCTTTTCACACCAATGATGTCAATACCCTGAAGCACCCCTCTTACCTGCACAAAGTCCATATTGGGATTAACTTGCCCAATGGGGGTCACCTGGGTCTTATCAATATGACGATGTGGAAAATGATGCAAAAGATCACCAAAAGTGTACAAATTGAGCTCTTTTTTAAGCATATCTGCCCTCAAAGGGCCAACGCCTTTCAGGTATTCAATGGGACTTTGTAAAAGAGATGCTTGGCTCAATCTATTTTTTTTGGATTCTGCACAAATATCCCAAAAAGATGGCAAAAAATGGAGTGTCTATTCATTATCTTCGCACAGCTATGGAAAAGGAAATTGTATTGAGTGGAATTAGGCCTACTGGCTTCTTACATTTAGGTAACTATTTTGGTGCTATGCGCAATTACGTGCGTATGCAAAATGAGTATAATTGCTATTTTTTTGTAGCCAATTGGCATAGCCTTACTACACATCCAGATACTAAAACTTTACAAGAAAGTGTGTTACGTGTTGTAGCTGAAAATATAGCCTGTGGTTTAGATCCTGAAAAAGTATCCTTGTATGTTCAAAGCGATGTTCCAGAAATTGCAGAATTGTATTTGTATTTAAATATGTTGGCTTATAAAGGCGAGTTGGAAAAAACAACCAGCTTTAAGGACAAAGTAAGACTTCAACCTGAAAATGTTAATGCTGGATTATTAACCTACCCAGTTTTACAAGCAGCTGATATATTAATTCATAGAGCCGTAAAAGTGCCTGTTGGAAAAGACCAAGAACAAAATTTAGAAATGGCACGCAATTTCGCAGAACGATTCAACCATCGATATGGTGAAACCTTCCCCTTGCCTTATGCATTTAACTACAATAATGAATTAGTGAAAATAATGGGGTTAGATGGTAATGGGAAAATGAGTAAGAGTGAAAACCAAATGACCACTTTGTTTTTAGCGGATGAAGATGAAATGATTCGCAAAAAAGTAATGAAAGCTAAAACTGACCAAGGTCCTTTAACACCTAATTCAGTGAAGCCTGATTATATACAAAACTTGTTTACCTTAATGGGATTAGTAAGCACGGCTGATACCGTTAAAAAATTTGAAGACGATTTTAACAATAGCACTGAAGGAAATTGTGTTATCCGATATGGCGACATGAAAAAACAATTGGCAGAGGACATGGTAAATTTCATTCAACCGATACGATCTAAAGCATTAGACTTACAAAACAATAAGGAATTGCTTTTGAAAATTATTCATCAAGGAGCAGATAAAGCAAGGTCAAGTGCTTCTCAAACATTAACAATTGTGAGAAAAGCAGTTGGCATGAATTATTAATAAATTTATAGTAACAACCTATATACATTTCAAATATGGCAAAAGCAACAAATAAAAAACCAAAGCACGTAGCAATCGCGGGTAATATTGGAGCCGGTAAAACTACCTTAACGGAGATGCTAAGTAAGCACTATCGCTGGATACCACAATTTGAAGATGTGGATCACAACCCTTACTTAACTGATTTTTATGATGATATGCCACGTTGGAGTTTCAACTTGCAAATATATTTTTTACATGGACGTTTGAATCAAATTTTAGACATTCAAAGAGGTACCGAAACCATTATACAGGACAGAACTATATACGAGGATGCGAATATATTTGCACCTAACTTACATGAAATGGGTTTAATGAGTAAGCGTGATTTTGACAATTATTTTGGATTTTTTACCACTATTAAAAGCATGGTACAGCCTCCTGATTTGTTGATTTATTTAAAAGCTTCCGTTCCTACATTAGTTTCTCAAATTCAAAAAAGAGGAAGAGAATATGAGGAGAACATTCGTTTAGATTATTTAAAAAAATTAAATGAATACTACAACAAGTGGGTGGAAGGTTATAAGGAAGGTCCAATTTTAGTTATTGATTGTGACAAAAATAAATTCGGCGAAAAAGAGGAAGACTTTGGTGAAATCATCAGCAAAGTTGATAGTATGTTGTACGGTTTGTTTTAGACTTTAAATTATTTTATGGCAACGCATCTAATTACACCTGCGATCATTGGTCAATTCAAAGCAATTGTAGGAGACCAATACATATTGAATGATGCTGAAAATATTAATAAATACGGCAGAGATGAAACAGAAAATTTGTTTTATGCCCCTGATGTAATTGTTAAGCCAAGAAATGCACAAGAAATTTCAGAAATACTGAAAATTTGTAACCAACATTTAATCCCTGTAACACCTCGTGGTGCTGGTACTGGATTAACAGGTGGTGCATTACCCAACTTTGGTGGGTTAGTCATATCCATGGAAAGATTTAATTCAATTTTAGAAATTGACGAAAGAAATTTACAGGTAACTACCGAACCGGGTGTCATCACTGAGGTTTTACAAAATACAGTAAAAGAAAAAGGATTGTTTTATCCTCCTGACCCTGCTAGTAAAGGCAGTTGTTTTATTGGTGGTAATATTTCAGAAAACTCGGGTGGTCCAAAAGCCGTTAAATATGGAGTTGTTAAAGATTATGTATTGAATTTAGAATTAGTACTTCCAACAGGTGAAATAATTTGGACAGGTTCCAATGTTTTAAAAAACGCAACTGGTTATAATATTACACAATTAATTGTAGGAAGTGAAGGCACATTAGGTATTGTTACAAAAATAGTATTACGCTTAATCCCCCATCCGAAATTTGATTTATTATTACTTGCCCCTTTTAATAGTTTAGAAAAAGCAAGTGAGGCGGTGAGTGCCATTTTTAGAGCTGGCATTACCCCTAGCGCTATGGAGTTAATGGAAATAGATGCAATTACCCTTGCAACTAAAATGCTAGACAGCAATGCTATTCCTTTAACCGAAGGTTTGGCAGCCCATTTAATCATTGAGGTGGATGGTAATAATTTAGATGTATTAATGAATGAGATGGAAGCCATATCTGAAGTATTGTCCAACTTTGAAGTGGGTGAACTATATTTTGCCGATGATGCACAACAAAAAAATGAGCTTTGGAAAATTAGAAGAAAAGCAAATGAAGCATCCGTTGCAGCGGGTTATACCATTGAAGAAGACACAGTGGTTCCAAGAGCTGAATTACCTCAACTTATCAAAGGCGTTAAAGCATTAGGAGCGCAAAATGGCTTTAAGGTTGTTTGCTATGGCCATGCTGGTGATGGAAATTTGCACATAAGAATTAATCATCCAACTATAAAAAAGAGTTTTGAAAGTGAAGAGATGAATAAAATTTTGACTGCCCTATTTGAACTTGTAAAAAAATTAGGGGGCACTATTAGCGGGGAGCACGGAATAGGTCTTATTCAAAAATCTTATATGCCCGTCATGTTTGATAAAGTGACATTAGCATTAATGAGCGGGATTAAAAAAACATTTGATCCTAATAACATATTGAACCCAGGTAAAATATTTGATTTAAATAATTAATTACAAAAAATACAACTAAATGATTCAAAAAATATTGATAGTAGCTTTGTGTTTAATAAGTATAAATATTTGTTATAGTCAAACCAAAACGGTCGTAACAAACGCTGATTTAAATCCAACGCCTATATTCTTTGGTGGTGGCTTAGTACTAGGTGGTGGCACTGGATCTTTTCAAATAGGATTAAACCCTGAACTCGTTAAAAGTTATAATGAATACATTGACTTAGGTGCTGCTGTTAATTTGTATTACGCAAGCTTCAGGTCCACTAATATGGATAATAGCACCATGAGTTATAAATCCAATAATACGCAATTTGGATTGGGTGGTTTTGTAAGAGCTTGGCCCATTAAACAATTTTTTATACAAGTGCAGCCAGAATATAACTGGACATTTTCCAATGCGAAAAATATTTCACAAGGCACGTCTGGTAGTTCTAGCGTAAGTGCTCCCAGCTTTTTAGCAGGGTTGGGTTATGGAAACAGAAGTGAAAATGGATTTTCTTATTTCTCCATCATGTTTGATTTAATCAACTCACAGCAGTCACCTTATAGAATGGGACAATTAACTGCACAACCTATATTTAGAGCAGGATTTGGATTCCCAATTCGATTGTCTAAATCAAAGCGTTCATAAAACTACTTACTGAGTCAAAGGCTATTAACCTAGTTTTCCAAGCGTCATACATGAATCCTTGTTGATCCATCGTATCCAGTAATTGAATCAGCGAGTCATAATATCCATTGATATTCAAAATATATACTTTTTTATCATGTATACCCAAGTTATTCCATGTTAACATTTCAAATAATTCGTCCATGGTACCCATTCCCCCAGGTAAAATAATAGCAGCATCGCATTTGTCAAACAATAATAATTTTCGAGCATGCATGGACTCAGTAACAATTAGTTCAGAAAGTCCATTATGCTGAGCTTCCCACTCCAATAATAATTTAGGAATAATGCCAACTACCCTGCCCCCAGCATCTAAACAGGCATTCGCCACAGCACCCATCATTCCTTTGTTTCCACCACCATATATTAAAGTAATGGACTTTAAAGCTATTTGTAAGCCTAATTCCTGAGCTGCTTTCATATAATCCGGGTCATTTCCAGGCTTAGATCCACAAAAAACGGTAACAGCATTCATCTTAATAACTAGTTTAAACATTGAAAGAGTCTCACAATTTAACTAAAAAATTAAAAGTTTGTTATTACTTTGCTGTTACTAATTCATTAACCCATGAGCGCAGGTTTATTATTCCTTTTTGTAGTCATCTATTTTGCCATTCTTTTGGGAGTTGCAAAAATTACTGGGAAAAACAGTAACAATATGTCATTTTTTATTGGCAATAAAAATAGCAACTGGATGTTGGTGGCCTTTGGAATGATTGGCACTTCTCTTAGCGGGGTCACTTTTGTAAGTGTACCTGGTGCAGTTGGTAAAGATAGTTTCCATTATCTGCAAATTACTATAGGATACTTAATTGGCTATTTTACGATTGCCTATGTATTGTTACCTATTTATTACAAAATGAATCTTACCTCCATTTACAATTATTTAGAAACACGTTTAGGCTTTAACGCATATAAAACAGGAGCTTCCTTTTTTGTATTATCAAGAACATTAGGTGCAACCGCAAGATTATATTTAGTGGTTAAAACATTGCAAGTTTTTATATTAGACAATATGGGCGTTCCATTCTGGGCTACCACTTTGGTGATTTTAGCGATGATATTGTTGTATACTTATGAGGGTGGCGTTAAGACTATTGTTTACACGGATACACTTCAAACATCAGGGATGTTATTAGGGCTAATTATTTGCAGCATATATATTTTATCAAATTTACATTTTTCTGTTTCAGATGGGTTAAACGCCATGCAAGCAAAAGGATTGTCTACTGTTTTTGATATGGATGTAAATAGTAAATCATTCTTTTTAAAACAAATAATTGGAGGCGCCTTTGTTACACTTACCATGACTGGATTAGATCAGGAAATGATGCAAAAAAATATTTCCGTAAAAAATTTAAAAGATGCACAAAAAAATATGGTTACCATAGGCTTCAGTATGTTATTGGTTATTACCTTATTCCTATTTCTAGGTGGGCTATTAAATTTATATGCAGCACAGCAAAATGTTACTGCAGTTGGTGATGCGTTATTTCCTACCATTGCATTACAGCATATGCCGCCTTACTTATCCATCATTTTTATTTTAGCGTTGATTTCGGCTTTATTTCCAAGTGCCGACGGTGCTATTACGGCGCTTACTTCTAGTTTTTGTATTGACTTATTGGGTATGCAAAGAAAAAAAGAATGGGAGGAGACTAAGAAAAAGAAAATTAGACAAAGAGTGCATTTAAGTTTTGCTATTATATTTTTATTCATTGTAATGATTTTTAAATGGATAGACAATAAAAGTATTATAGACCTTTTATTAAAAATTGCTTCCTATACCTATGGACCGCTTCTTGGTTTATTTGCTTTTGGCATTTTAACTTCAAGGAAATTAAATGGCAAATGGGTTGCTTTAACTTGTATCCTAGCACCTATACTTTGTTTTGTATTGGAATTTTATCAAAAAAAATTACTAGGTGGTTTCCAAATTGGACAAGAATTACTCATAATTAACGGCCTTTTCACCTTTTTAGGTTTATGGTTAATTTCTAGCCCTAATACAGAAAAAAATTAGACATTTGCAAATGGAATTGATTCATCCAGCTGCAAACACATACATTGATAAGTATAGCAATGCTACACCCTCCTATTTAAGGGAAATGTATGAACAAACCTTAAAACTACATCCTCATGCACACTTACAAAGTGACTGGCACCAAGGTGGCGTTTTAAGTTTTTTAAGTAAACTCGTTAAGCCTACTCATATTTTAGAAATTGGCACTTTCAATGGATTTAGCTCATTGTGTCTGGCTGAGGGATTGCAACAAAATGGATTATTACATACTATTGAATTAAGAGAAGGAGATGCTGAAAAAGCAACTAATTATTTTGAAAAAAGCCCCTATGCCAATCGTATCAAAATTCATGTTGGTGATGCTAAAAATATTATTCCAACATTAGATACAAAATGGGACTTAGTATTTATCGATGCTGATAAAACAAGTTATGTTGAATACTATAATTTAGTATTGCCAAATTTAAATAAAGACGGTCTTATTATTATTGACAACGTATTATTTCATGGCGAAGTGTTACAAGAAAAAATTACTGGTAAAAATGCTAATGCGATACAAGCCTTTAATGAATACGTTTTAAATGATGGCCGAACTGAGCAAACACTTTTAGCCATCAGAGATGGAATAACTTTATTAAGAAAAAAATAGCATGAAAATATTTTTTTACATATGCATTTTTCTAATGCTTCCTTTGTTCATTTTTTCACAGAATCAAAATACCAAAGACTATATTGAAAAATATAAACAAATTGCTATCAAGGAAATGAAGCGCACCAATATACCAGCCTCCATTACATTAGCACAAGCAATACTTGAGTCATCAAGTGGTGAAAGCTCATTAGCATCGAAATTCAATAATCATTTTGGCATAAAGTGTAAAAACGACTGGAAAGGAGAAACTACTTACAAGGATGATGATAAAAAAAATGAATGTTTCAGGGCTTACCCTAATGCAGAAAGCTCCTTTATTGACCATTCTAATTTTTTAAAAAATCGCCCAAACTATGCTTCTTTATTTGAGCTTGACCCTGTCGATGATACCGCATGGGCTTATGGATTAAAAAAAGCAGGATACGCCACTGAACGCGATTACCCTATAAGGTTATTAAAAATAATTGACGACTACGAGCTTGCTCAATATAATTATCCTGAACTTGACGCAGATTCTGTTAGCGAAGAAAAGGTAATAGCTCCTGCAAAAGATACTTCAAAAAATAAAGTAATGCTAGTTGTGCATGAAAGAGATACTTTAAAGATTATAGAAAATCCTAAAGATTCAATAAACATTTTTAAATCTTCAGAAGTTAAATCAAAGCCCATCCTAAATACTGATTCTATTTCCCTAACCCCTATAAAAGGAATCGCTTCGGACACTGTGACATTAGCTCCTATTGCTTCGATGAACGGGATTTCAAATATAACATCAAAAGATACTGTTCGTCCAACTTTAAATAATGATGCTATCCGTCCTTTAACTGCAAAAGACACGACTTTTAAAAAGGCAAACCCATATCCTTTAAATCAAAAATTTAAAGTCAACCAAGTACCGGCTATTTGGGCAGAAAAAGGCAGGTCATTTTTAGAAATTGCAAATACTTATCATGTTTCCTTATACAAATTATATAAGTATAATAAATTGCCTGAAACGGATTTAGTTGAACAGGATCAACTTATTTATTTGGGGGAACCCAAAAAGGATACTACCACTTCTAATCCAATCATTAATAACAACAAGCCATCCTTTAAAAGAATTTTAGATTTGCCTTTTCTTAAAAAGAAACCTAATTAATAAATCATGTCCAACATTAAAGTATTAGACAAAGAGTTTGAACCCTATTTAAGTGAACAAACCATTCAATCAAAAATTAGTGAATTAGCGATTGAATTAAACAAGGAATATGCTGGCAAGCGTCCTATTTTTTTATCTATTTTAAACGGCTCCTTTTTATTTACTGCTGACTTATTTAAACAAATAACCATTGAAGCCGAAGTTTGTTTTATTAAATTGGCTTCCTACAAGGGCACTACCTCCTCAGGAAATGTAATCACTTCCATTGGCTTAGATGTTAACCTGAGTGGTAGAGATATTATTATTTTAGAAGACATCATTGATACCGGCAAAACCTTACATCATTTCTTACCACAATTAGCATCAAGCCAACCCTCATCCATTAAAATTGCAGTGTTGTTAAATAAGACGGAAGCATTAGCCTACCCTGTTAAAGTTGATTATGCATGCTTTGATATCCCCAATAAATTTGTGGTTGGATATGGGTTAGATTATGATGGATACGGCCGTAATACAAAAGCCATTTATCAATTGAAGTGATAAATCAATAAAGACTCAAAAAAAAGAGGAGCTAAATTTTATTAGCTCCTCTTTTTTTTTGTCTCTTACTTGAAAGCTTCTTTAACGCGATCATAAAAGCTTTTATCTCCTTTTACAGGTTTAGGTTTGAAGTTTTCACTTTCTTGCATTTTTTCAAGTGCTACTTTTTCATCATCACTAATATGTTGTGGCGTCCATACATTAACATTAATTAATTGATCGCCTTTTGCATATCCTTGCACTTCCGGAAATCCTTTTCCTTTTAATCTAAATATTTTACCACTTTGTGTTCCAGCAGGTATTTTTATTTTAGCACGCCCGTCAATGGTAGGTACTTCAACACTTGTCCCAAAAATAGCATCTGGAATAGTGATGTATAAATCAAATGCTACATTCAATCCATCTCGATGTAATGATTCATGTGGTTCTTCTTCAATCATGATAATCAAGTCGCCCGACATGCCTCCTCGCTCTCCCGCATTTCCTTTACCTGACATACTTAATTGCATTCCGTCTTGAACGCCTGCAGGTATATCAATCGAAATAGTTTCTTCACCATAAACACGCCCCTCACCTTTACAGGTAGTACACTTAGCAGTTACGGTAGTTCCTTCCCCATTACAGGTTGAACAAGTATTAACAGTTTGCATTTGACCTAAAAATGTATTGGTCACTTTTCTTACTTGACCTTGTCCATTACAAGTAGTACAGGTTTGTAAACTATTTTTATCCTTAGCACCATTGCCACCACATGTGGTGCATAAAACGTGCTTTTTAACTTTTACTTGCTTGGTTACACCATTGGCAATTTCTTCGAAATTCAATTTCAATTTTATCCTAAGATTACTACCCCTTTGTCCTCTTGCTCTAGCCCCACCTCCACGTGACCTTCCACCGCCACCACCAAAAAATCCACCAAATCCTTCGTCTCCAAATATATCACCGAACTGACTGAAAATATCATTCATATCCATGCCACCACCTTGGAAACCACCTCCACCGCCTCCAGTACCTGGGCCAAATGCTTGATGACCAAAACGATCATACTTCGCTTTCTTGTCATTATCACTTAATATTTCATATGCTTCGGCGGCTTCTTTAAATTTTTCTTCAGCAGTTTTATCACCAGGGTTTCTGTCTGGATGAAATTGCATAGCAACTTTGCGATATGCTTTTTTTATTTCGTCCGCTGATGCCGATTTACTTACCCCTAATATTTCGTAATAATCTCTTTTAGACATAGTTCAATTTTTATGAGCGAGTAGATTTTATTTTCCTACCACCACTTTTGCAAAACGAATTATTTTATCATTTAATAAATAACCCTTTGTTATTTCATCCATCACTTTTCCTTTTTGTTTATCATTCGGAGCAGGCACTTCGGTAATTGCTTCATGAAGTTCTACATTAAAATCCTTCCCAATACTTTCCATTGCATTTAAACCTTTTGATTGCATTGTGGTTCTTATTTTGTTAAAAACAAGCTGTATGCCTTCCTTTTGAACTTTAATATCATCGGTGATTGCTAATTGCTTTTCAGCACGATCACAATCGTCTAATACATCCAATAAAGAAACAATTACGTCTTTACCTGCAGTTTGAATCAATTCGATTCTTTCTTTTGAAGTTCGTCGCTTATAATTTTCAAATTCAGCCATTAAACGAAGGTATTTATCCTTTTGTTCAGCAATATCAATTTTTAGTTGATCCAACTCACTTATAGGCTCATTTTGAACCTCAGGGGCATTATTTGAACTATTTTCTGCATTTTCAAGGTTTTCAACCGTTTCTTGAATGTTAGTGTCTTTTTCTTCCATAATTGAATTATTATAATCTATTGCGAGCAAATATATTGCCAAAGCTGTAAAAGAGCAAAATTGACACTAAATAGCCCAAAATTGAACAAGTTGGCAGTCAATCACTGCCTATCTTTGCCTTATGACAAAAGTGTATTTAAACCGGAAAATAAATCAACGAATTGCCCTAGGACACCCTTGGATTTATAATAATGAAGTTGACCGTATTGCAGGCCCAGTGGAACCAGGCGATATTGTAGAAGTATACTTTTTTGATGGTCAATTGGCTGGGCGAGGTTATATAAACCCTGCCTCTCAAATTATTATAAGGTTACTTACTCGAAAAAGAGAGGATATTACCGCTGGTTTTTTTCATCAAAAAATTCAAGCCGCATGGGATTACAGGAAACATTTAGGATACACTGAAAACTGTCGGTTAGTGTTTGGTGAAGCAGATGGCTTACCGGCTTTAATTATTGATAAATTCAATGACTATTTTGTGATTCAAACCCTATCCCTTGGTATAGAAGTTTGGAAAGATGCGATTGTTGCAGCACTGAAAAATATTTTTAATCCAAAAGGTATTTACGAGCGCAATGATGTTCCCGTAAGAGAACTAGAAGGGCTTACTCAGATTAAAGGTTTTTTAACAGACCCATTTCCTACTGAAATTATCATCAATGAGAATGATTTGCAGTTTTATGTTAATATTGAAACTGGACAAAAAACAGGGTACTTTTTAGATCAACAAGATAACCGTCGTGCCATTCAAAACATAGTAAAAGGTGCCGACGTGTTAGGTGCCTTCACTTACACTGGTACCTTTGAAATTCATGCAGCTCATTATGGAGCGAAATCAGTTTTAGGAATTGATATTTCTGAATCTGCGGTTGCACAAGCCAATAAAAATGCAGCACTAAACAAGTTGGATCACATTGTGAAGTTTGAAGCCATGAATGCATTTGATGTATTAAAGAACTGGGGTAAACAAGGAAAAAAATATGATGTTGTCATGTTAGACCCGCCCGCTTTTACAAAAAGCAGAAACAATATAGACAAAGCTGTAACTGGTTATAAGGAAATTAATTTACGCGGCATGCAGTTACTGCGTAATGGTGGTTTTTTAGTAAGCTCTAGTTGCACCAATTTAGTAAGTCCTGAATTATTTTTAGAAACAATCGAAATGGCTGCACATGATGCTAAAAAAAGAATAAGACAGGTTACCTATCAATCACAGTCCAGTGACCACCCTATTATTTGGGGCATGGAGAATACACACTACTTAAAATTCTTGATCGTTGAGGTTTGCGATAAGTAAATAAAAAAGGGGCAAATAAAATTTAGCCCCTTTTTTATATTCCTCTTTTTGATTTTTTTGATTACCTCTATCGTTCATAAATTTTTTTCAAAAATTTTGAACGTCATGATGCAAGGCAAAAATTTAGCCCCTTTGTTATATTTTATAAAAAAACTAGCAAGAAGCCACATTTCAGTTCAATGTATTCAATACATTTTGAATTGCTGCAAAATCAGGTAAGTCACCTGGAGTTGCACATACTTCCTCGTATTGCACAACACCTTCTTTATCAATAACAAATGCAGAACGCTTACTCACTCCTTGCATTTCAAATGCAGGGAATACCTCATACAAAACATCAAAAGATTTTGAAGCGTTTTTGTTAAAGTCGCTTAATAAAGGGAAATTCAATTTTTGCTCTTCTTTAAATTTACCTAATGTAAAAATAGAGTCTACAGAAATACCTAATACTTGTGCATTTGCGTTATTGTAGGTACCTATATTATCTCTAATACTACACAACTCGGTAGTACAAACACCTGTAAATGCTAAAGGGAAAAATAACACGACTACATTTTGACCTTTAAAGTCTGTTAATGAAACAGCTTTTTTATCTGTATCAAATAAAGTGATTGAAGGAGCTGGTTTACCTAATAAGTTACTCATGTTGTTTTATTTTGTTTATGATTTAATTTCAAAAGTAAAAATGTTTATTCACTCCGTTTTAAATTAAAATGGCTTTATCCCATTTTTTTCTCTTTTCGAAAGTTCATTAACAGAATCCATCAATATTTTAAATTCAATTGGGTGAGATTCATAGTATTCAATGTCTTGGTAAAACTCAACCCTGTCGATTTTATATAAGTCGAAAATTTGTTGATAATACTGAACATTTTTTTTACTAGGGATGACCGTTGAGTCAGTAACAGATGATCTTATGTAAAACTCGTCTGCTTTCATTAATTGCCAAACTACCCGTTTCATTTTATCAAATTCTATTGAATTAGTTTGCTTTTTACTTGTTGAGCAACTAATGATTAAAAGTAATAAAAACGAAAGTTGTAAGCTATTCCTCATTCTAACTTCTCTTTATATTTATTCAAATTAGCAATATCAATAACCGATAAAGTAGCTATTAGTTGTTTTTTCATAGCCTTATCAGCATTGCCAAAGATGCCAGAAATTTCAGCGTATTTCCCTTGCAATAAAATAGGGACAACCATCGTATTCGTATTGGCCTCTTGCACTTCCTGCATCGTCATAAGCGCATTTAAGATTGAGCCTCTGGAAGTTTCGAAATTTGTTGACATTTGATCTAGCCCTTCGCGGTAATAACTATAAATAACTTCATGGATTTTATCCATTCCACTTTTAGTTAAATTGTCAATAAAAATAAACCGATTACGTTGACCATCATAGGACTTCCAACCATTAATACCTGAGGCTTCAGGCGCATTATAAACAACATTCAATGCTTTTGTAAAATATGGAGTACCACCCTTTAATTCATATGTATCATAATCAAGCCCTAGAATTACATAAATATAATAAGCTAAAGTAGCAGTTAAATTAGCTTCAAGCGGATCCGTTCCTTGCACTTTATTTTCATTAAATTCAACAGGTTGTGAAAGTTGATATTTAAACGTAAAATTGGCATCCTGCATATTTAAAACAGGTGTTGTGTAATTCGAATTGTAAACAGGCCTATTGGAGACAACACTTAATTTTGCATTGTAGACATTTGGTGATAACACTGACTCAATAGTGATATAAAAACTACACTCAATTTTTTCTTCATTTCCGAACACCTCATTTGACCATTTTCGCTGATTGAGAAAATCCTTTAGCTGCGTTTGCAATTGAATAAAAACCTTAGGGTCAACTTGATTATCAACCTTATTACTTTGAATAGCTACCGTCGCAGACAGCTCCTGTGACATTAAAGGAATAACGGCAACTGTCAATAATATAAAAAGTAAAATAATGTGTCTGTTCATATTGTCCATTATGGATACCCTAAAATACAAAAACGTCCTGACACCTTAAAGATTTCAGGACGTTTTAAATAACCTATTTATGAATTAACGGAATAAATCGGTCTCTTCATTTTTTCTGTAATAAATTTTATCATCAATAAATTCAGCCGTTGCTAAAATAGCTGGATTTGGCATACGCTCGTAAGCTTTAGAGATTTCAATTTGCTCTTTGTTTTCATGAATTTCTTCTAAACTGTCGGTATGACTTGCAAATTCTTCTAATTTAGAATGCAATTCTTCTCTAATTGAAATGTTTATTTGATTCGCTCTTTTAGCAATTATAGAAATAGACTCGTATAAATTACCTGTCTTTCCTTTTAATGCTTTTAAACTTTTTGTTTCAACAACAGCAGGTGTATTAGCACCCATATGTCTTCTTAATTTACTCATTACTTTATATTTAAAAAATTATCAGTTTGTTTTTTTATTTTTTTCGCATCTGCCATTAATGGACTATCACTAAAT
>CAIYUO010000087.1 GCA_903929425.1 uncultured Bacteroidota bacterium | reverse complement strand
GGAATGCCATCACCATCACTATCGGTATCTAAATAATCAGGTACTCCATCACCATCTGAATCTTTAGGCGTTGATGCTGTTCCCTTTTCAATACTATCAGGAATGCCATCGCCATCACTATCGGTATCTAAAAAGTTTGGTGTACCATCACCATCGGTATCTAAAGGTGTTGCACCATTAGTTCCTTTTTCAATCACATCTAAAATTCCATCCCCATCACTATCTAAATCTCTAAAATTAGGAATACCATCGCCATCTGTATCTGCACCACCTTCAACACTATCTGGAATACCATCATTATCTGAATCTAAATCACGATAATCTGGTGTACCATCACCATCGGTATCTGTTGGCGTACATGGCGCAGTTCCTGTACAACCATTATCTTCGGCATTGTCTAAAATACCATCCCCATCACTATCGGTATCTAAATAATCAGGTGTACCATCTCCATCGGTATCTAAAGGATTCGTACCCGAGCCTCTTTCAACATTATCAGGAATGCCATCACCATCACTATCTACATCACGATAATTAGGAATGCCATCGCCATCAGTATCCATAGGAGTGGAACTTCCACCTTTTTCAGTATTATCTGAAATACCATCACCATCACTATCCGTATCCAAATAATCAGGCGTGCCATCATTATCAGTATCCAATGGTGAAGCATTAGGTCCTTTTTCAATCGCATCTGTAATTCCATCACCATCACTATCTAAATCTAAATAGTTTGGTGTGCCATCGCCATCGGTATCTGTTGGCGTACATGGTGCAGCACCTGTACAACCTGCATCTTCTGTGGCATCTAAAATTCCATCACCATCGCTATCGGTATCGCGATAATCAGGTGTGCCATCACTATCAGAATCGGTTGGTGTACATGGTAAGAAACCTATACATACCGCATCCTCGATACTATCTGGTATGCCATCATTGTCACTATCTAAATCTAACCAGTCAGGTGTGCCATCATTATCCGTATCAATTGGGTTTATTCCATTTCCTTTTTCTGTGGCATCTGGAATTCCATCACCATCGGTGTCTATAGGTGTAATGGTTAAACTTAAAGTACCTGTACTTGTTGTTGTTCCATCAGAAACGGTGTACGTAATTGCAGGTACTGAACCCACATAATTATTGGCAGGAGTAAATACAAAACTACCATCAGCATTCATTAAAATAGTTCCAACTCCGGTGATTGTTGTTAGTTGACCAACTGGATAACTAACACCTGCAATGGTAATATTAGTAATAGTTAAAGTTGCAGCTTCAACATCTCTATCATTGGTCAATACATTATTTGTAATTGCCGTATTAACAGGAGCAGATAATGTTTCGTTTACTACTAATGGCGCATCATTCACAGGAGAAACGACAATGGTTAAAGTACCATTAGTTGTTGCACCTTGACCATCGCTCACTGTATATTCAATAACAGGAACAATACCATTATAATTTGCAGTTGGTGTAAATGTATAAGTACCATTTGCATTAATCGTTATAGTACCTACTCCTGGAATGGTTGCTGTTGAAGTGAATGTACCACTAATACCTGCTATGGTAAATTGCGTTATGGTTAAAGGATTATTTTCTTGATCAGAATCATTGGATAATAAATTACCTGAAGCAATTCCATCCTCCTGAATATTCACTGATTCATTTACTACAATTGGAGGATCATTCACAGGAATTACTGCAATTGTAAGCGTACCATTAGTCACTCCTCCATTACCATCGGAAACAGCATAGGTTATTACAGGTACTGTTCCAAAATAATTTTGTAATGGCGTGAATATATAACTACCATTTGCATTTACAATTAAAGTTCCAACTCCTGCAATATCAATTATTGTTCCTGCTGCATAAGTAACCCCATTAATGGTGACTGTTGTAACAGAAAGTGTATTGCTTTCAATGTCCGTATCGTTTGTTAATACATTCCCAGTTTTCGCAACATTTTCAAGTGTAGTTGTTGTTTCATTTGCTACTGCTGGCGCATCGTTCACAGGGGTAACTGTAATATTTACAAACGCAGTATTAGTTGAAGTTCCATCAGTCACTGTGTAAGTGATGGTTGGTACAACTCCATTGAAATTTGCAAAAGGTGTAAATGTGAAATTTCCATTTGAATTAGCAGTTAATGTTCCTTTTCCAGGAATCACTGCAGAGTTTGTAAACGTACCTACTATACCTGCAATTGTAAATTGTGTTACGGATAAAGTATTACCATCAATATCGCTATCGTTTGTTAATACATTCACAGTTACCGGTGTATCCTCAGGTGTTGTTTTATTATCATCATTCACCGCAATTGGCGAATCGTTTACTGGAGTGACGGTGATTGCTAAAGTTGATGTTGCGGTACCACCATGTGCATCACTAATTGCATAAGTAATAGCCGGCACGTTTCCGTTATAATTAGCATAAGGTGTAAATGTGTATGTACCATTTGCATTCATCAAAATGGTTCCCACATTGTAAATACAATTCGTTGATCCAGCTGGATAAGTATAAGTAATTCCAGCAACTGTAAAGGAATATTCAGTTACAACGAGTGTATTTGCATCCGAATCGGTATCATTTGTTAAAACATTTCCTGTGGCTGGTACTTCTTCATTCGTTGTTTGTGCATCATTATTTGCAACTGGGTTCGCATTAACTGGTGATACAAAAATATCTAACAAAGCATTGTCCGTTAAACTTCCGTCACTTAAAGTATAAGTTATTGGCGGAACAGTTCCAGTATAAGTACCTGTTGGAACAAAACTATAAGCACCATTAGTTAAAATTTGAATCGTACCGATACCAGGCATGGTTACAATATTTGAACCCGCTGTGTTGGTATAAGTAGTTCCATTTATGGTGAAAACAAATTGTGTAATGGTTAATGTTGCACCTGCATCAACATCGGCATCATTGGTTAGTAAATTACCTGTTGCTGTTGAACCTTGCAATATGGTTTTAATATCATCAGTTGCCAATGGAGCATCATTCACATCAGTAACTGTAATATTTAAATTTCCAGCATCAGACCCACCATTGCCATCACTTATTATATATTCAACAGTCGGAACTGCTCCATAATATCCATTCAATGGTGTAAAAGTGTAATTTCCATTAGCACTTAAAGTAAAGGAACCAACACCAGGAATATTTACATTGTCTCCAGGATTATAAGCAACCCCTGCAATGGCAAATTGAGCTATAGTTAAAGTATTTCCATCCACATCACTATCGTCTGTACCATCTGTTAATACATTTCCTGAAACGGCAGTATTTTGAGGCGTTGATTTATTATCATCTACCGCAATTGGCGCATCATTTACGGCTGTGATAGTAATATTTAAAGTGCCAATATCTGAACCACCATTTGCATCTGTGGCTGTATAATCAATAGCTGGAACTGTACCATTATAATTTGCTGTTGGCGTAAATGTGTAAGTACCATTTGCATTCATAACAAAACTTCCCACTCCTGCAATTGTTGCGCTCGTTCCTGCAGGATAGCTCACGCCACCAATGGTATAAGATGAAACCGTTAACGCAGCAGCTGGTGAACCAGAACCTTTATCATTGGTTAAAACATTCCCAGTTACTGGCGTATCTTCTGTTCCTGTTTTTGCATCATCCACCACCACAGGCGTGTTGTCCATATTTAATTTAGCAACATTGGAACTAATACTTCCACAAACATAATTGGATTGCGTTATTAATAATTTATATCGATACCCTTTCATGGCAATGGTCACATTGCTCACCGTTAAAGTAGTTGTACCTGCACCTGCATAAGTCACAGAATTAGTAACATTATTCCAAGTACTTCCACCATCCGTACTAAGCTGCCATTGATAAGTGGTAGAACCTGTTCCTGCAGTTACATTTGCAGAGAAGACTGCATTAGCACCTGGTGTTACAGATTGATCCGTTGGCTGCGTAGTTATGGTACTAGAAGATCCAACAGTTAAATAATTATTACTTGTACTAGTGTAACTCGCACTGGTAATTTTACCAGTTGCATCTACGGTAATTGGATTGGTTCCATAAGTTTGGTTACCATCTGTTCCTTGTGCAGTGGTTGTTGCGTATGCTTCATTCGCATCAGAACAGCCATCGCCGTCTGAGTCAAGATCCAGTCGATTTGGTATTCCGTCATTGTCTGCATCTCCATCAACACAAATGGCTATAACAGCTATTTCATCTATATAGAAATCGTTCCCTACTCCAGAAATATTTAAGTTTTTAAGTGAAAGGTCTAGCGTTGAATTTAATCCACTATTCCAAGTAATGGTATATTTTACCCAAGAGGTGGTAATTGTAGTTGCATTACCAATTTTCACATTATTAACCCAATTTTCTACACTTGGCAAAGACACCCCGTTTTTGTCTTTCATATAGTAACTTATCTCGTAAGTACTATTTTGATTTACAGTAATTGGAGTTCTAGTTCCCCAAAAAATATCTCCAACTACATAAGTTCCAGTGCCAGTATTATGAAATAAAGATTTAGATGTTCCATTTGCACCACCAGAAGCCAACTGGCCATTTAAGGACACACCAGGTTGATAAACCGCAGCCGATCTATATGGATTAACAGTTGCAGTTTCAAAATTTTCTAAAAATATTTGATTGTTAACACATTCAATGGTATCTAAAATACCATCATTATCATCATCCAAATCATCAATATCTGGTACTCCATCAAAATCAGAATCTAAACATGCTTTCAATGATGGATCAGTAGCTCTTGAATAAGTATAAGTGCCACTGTATATTCCACTTTCTGCAACAGTCTCTAATGCATTTACAAAACCATTTGCACCCACCGTTCCTGGTATAGTACTTGAAGTTAATTTTGCAGACCCAGTTAATCCTGCACCAGGATGATAAGTTGTTTTTGCTTCTACAGCATCAGCACAACCATCACCATCGGAATCTAAATCCAATGTGTTTGGTGTACCATCACCATCCGTATCTAAAATAGTACAGTTTTGATAAGTTGCTCCATTCATAGTAAAGCCAACTTCGTGCCAAAATTGATTTCCTCCTGCATAAGTTAAAGATGTGCGGGTATCTAATCCTAATGTAATAGTAGTAGTTGTACCAATGGCAGTAAATGTTACAGAGCGAACACCAGTACCATTTAAATAAGTAGTTCCTAATACAAAACCTGTTGATGCATCAACCCCTTTTAAATTCGGCTTAATGCCTTCTGCATCTACAAAACTACTCATCAAATTAACAGAGAAAGTATAAGTCACACCTGGAATGGTAACAAAGTCTTTATATATTTTACCACATAGTTGAGTGGTAGCACTACTTCCAGTAGAACCTTGAAAATCGAAATAAGGAATTCCACCAGTAAGGCCCATGTAATCGAAATTCGAAATGATATTTACTGTTGGTGATGGATCATAATCAAAACCTTTCCAACCAGAACAGTGACTCGTTATACCATAAGCCAATGGGGCTGCTAAACATGTTGCATTGGTTACAATAGGCGAACAAGACATTTCTGATAGGTCTACTATTCCATCATTATCATCATCAATATCATCTAAGTTTGGAACACCATCTCCATCGGTATCTAAACAAGCATTTAGAGTTGATATTACTGCTCTTATATATTTATACGTGCCACTGTAAATGCCACTTTCAGTCGCTGTTTCTAAATTATTCGCAAATCCATTCGCCCCTGTAGTGGTCGAATTTAAAAAACTTGTACTACTGTAAGCTGATGTCCCAAAAGCTGCAGTACCTTCTTCAATAGCGTCAGGACAGCTATCTCCATCTGAATCTAAATCTAAATGATTCAATTTGCCATCGCCATCTGTATCATTGGTACATCCAGCAATTGGCATTGGTAAAGTAGTGGAAACTACATTGAAGGAAGCATTAAGCACTCCTCCATAATAACTAGTACCTGCTACACCTAGTAATCTATAATATTTAAACTTAGACGAAGTAGCTAAGCTATTTGTAATTGTAAATACGCCAGTAGTAGCCGTTGAGGCAACTGCTGTAGATAAATCAGCCCATACTACATTATCAATAGAACCTTGTAATTTAAATGTATTGGTGGAAAGATTTGAGAGTGCCCAGTTCACCAAATTAAAAGACATGCCTGTGATAGCAATATTAGTCTTGGCTGTAAATTTAAAAATTTCTTTACCTACCCAGTTTTGGCTTGGGTCAAATGCAGAAGCTGAAGTTGAACTAGCATCAATCGAATTTCCAATAATATAAGTTGTGTATGGCAACAATTCTGAACTTACTGCAATTGGTTTTGCAAAATCAGCAATTGTTGTAAAGCAATTTGGAGATTCAATGTTGTCAAGAATACCATCATTGTCATCATCTAAATCTAAAATATCTTTAACCCCATCATTATCCGAATCAGTACATGCGTTTAAAGTATTTGTTAAAGCATATTCAGTATAGTAGGATGAATAATTAATTGTACCATTGGTTGAACTTTCATAAACATTAAGTAACCCATTTGCATTATTATCCGTTCCTGTTGGATAAACTGATGTACTTGTTGAAGAAGTTGAACTGCCTGCCTCAATTGCATCAGTACAACCATCGCCATCTGAATCTAAATCTAAACGATTAGGTATACCATCACTATCTGTATCAATATCACTTCCACAAGCTAATTCGATTTTTAAATCAGAAAAAGTATTACCAACCGCCAAATTAAATGTGATAGTACTTAATTTAGAAGTAGTAATTACCCATGGTTCTGCATCATTATTTGAAGTCGCTTTTGGTGTAAAATCGATAACTCCATTTGGATTAGCATTTAAGGTTAAATCTAAATTCGGATCACTTAATTTAAATGTTGCTCCAGTTGAACTAATATTCCAGCGATCGCCATTATCAAAGTTAACTGCTGAATTGTTTGCATGCTTGATCGTCAATGAAACAGGCCTATTAAAAGTCAAGGTTGCAGTATTACCAACAGACAGTGCTAGATTACTATTGTTATCTGAGCCAGCAACAGTTGCTACAGAACTAATTTGGCTTACCGTTAATCCCCCACCCAAGCTAATAGACTGTGCAGTAGTCCCTATTGCTGAGAAATCAAAATTAATTTTACATATTTCTTGCTCCAAAGTGTCCAATACCCCATCATTGTCATCATCTATATCGTTAACATCTGTAACTCCATCACCATCTGTATCCACACATGCACTCACACTTGCATCAGTAGCATAACCATAGGTATAGGTACCAGAATACAAACCAGATTCAGAAGCAGTTTCAACACTATTAACAAAACCATTCATGCCAAATGTTCCTGAAACAACTGCACTTGGTACTGTTGTTGTACTTGTCACAGTACCTACTTTGTTAATTACAGTTCCACTAGTTAATGGTGCATAAACGCCAGCTTCTCTAGAATCAGGACAGCCGTCTCCGTCTGAATCTAAATCTTTACTATTTACAACTCCATCTCCATCTGTATCACATGTTGTTATTTGTGTTCCAATAAATACATTATCTATTCCAATATCATCGGTAGTTGCAGAGAAATTAAAATCAATTGTATTTGAATTAGTAAAAATACTTTTTGGTACTGTGATTATAATTCTAGAAGAAGGTACATTGGTAGTGATGATATTTACACTTGACAAATTCACTGATGCTCCATTCTTCGCAACAATACTAGCAGTAGTTCCTCCATTTGGATTTGTTAAAGTAGCATAAACAATATTATTTATGGCTACATCCATCGTAGCTATGCCAGAACTTGAAATGGCCCATCCAGTTCCATTTGTACCAAAATCAAAAGCAATATCTTCGGATGAAGATTCTGCATTAATAACAGGTTTTCCAAAAGTTTGTGAAATTGAATTATTCGAAACATTGTCAGCTGAGTTCCAAATAAAATCTCCTGTTTTCCAAACCCAATTTGCATTCGCTGTCCATCCTGTTGTATTACCAACAAAATCACCATTAACTAAAATATTATTTAATGGACATTCCACTAAATCCAATATACCATCATTATCATCATCTAAATCCTTAATATCAGTAACACCATCATTGTCAGTATCTAAACATGCACTAACTGTTGCATCAACTACATAACTATAGGTATAAGTACCTGAATACAATCCCGATTCAGTATTTGTCTCGATTGAATTTGCAAAACCATTGTCACCATAAGGCCCTGCAGCAATAGCATTGGCAACATTCGCCGTTGTAGTATTTGTACTGCCAACTTTATTAACAACATCCCCAGTAGTAAGCGTTCCTTTTACACCTGCTTCTTTTGCATCTGGACAACCATCACCATCTGAATCCAAATCCAAGTGATTCGGAATACCATCTAAATCGCTATCTAAATTAGTACAAACGTATTCTGCTAAATTTTTTGCATCCGTTAAAATGATATCTGTTAAGGACGAAGCTCTATAGGAGCTTATGGCTAATTTATAATCAGAGACTACTCCTTGATATGCTTTTTGAACAACGCCATTTATAGCAGCAGTGACATATCCTGTACTAGAAATGTCCACACTTAATACATCAGTAGGCAAAATAGCTATTGGCCCAAAGTCCCAGGCAGAAGTAAAATAACCATAGGTATTGGTTGTTTGAGGATAAAACTTATATCCTGCGTCATTCCAACTGGCTGGCGTTTGCGCATTTGCTACTGGCAATAAGCCAAACATTTCATAACCCGTCGTAGAAGCATGCTTAAACTTTAAAGAAATGGGAAGTTTAAAATTTTGAAAAGAATAAGATGATTTCCAAACATCTCCCCCATCCGTCGTTAAAGAATTACTTGTATTTGCAATAATCGAAGATCCTGTAAAAGTTAATTTATCTAAATCAATACCAACTGGAATACAATTTATTTGTTCATTTAAATCTAATATTCCATCATTATCATCATCTAAATCAAAAATATTTGAAACACCATCCCCATCCGAATCGGTACATCCGTTTACTGCCGCATTCGTTGCATATTTATAAAAATAAGTGCCTGTATAAATTCCTGACTCACTAGCAGTTTCAATCCCATTTGCAAAACCATTAGCCCCATAAGTCCCCTGTGCGATGGCATTGTTAACATTAATAGAAGTTAAAGTTCCATTTACTTTGTTAACTAGATTACCAGTGATCAAGGTTCCTTTTACATTGGATTCTTTAGCATCACTACATCCATCTCCATCTGTATCCAAATCCATACGATTCGGAATGCCATCCCCATCAATATCTGGATTACAGGAAGCTGCGATATTATCAGAATAATCCGTACCTCTTTCAAAGGGATTAAATACATATACTGCTCTATTTGATGATGTTCCATCTGCAAAAGCACCAGCTACATTGTGACCCACATTACCAATCTCACCATCATCATTTAACATTGGAGTTAAGTGTCCTCCATTTTCAATAACATAAATAACATCTGTATCTACAATTCCATTAGGTGTACCAGGAACCAACGCACTCACGTTTCCTAACCCAATCATATTTTGTGCTCCAGCCGATCCCCATGACAATGGCTTACCCGTATTTAAAATAACGGAAGCAGAAGTATATTGATCTGTTGAATTTTGAGCACTTAAATATTCAACATTTTCTAAAACGCCTACCCCATCTTTACCTTTTACGTTCAACCAAGATGTGGAATTAGAGGTACTATTCTGTCCTAAAATACCTTCTGAACCTGAACCTAATGCATACACTTTTTTATCTGTCCCTAGCAACAAATAGGTCATACTAGTACTATAAGTTCCATCAATCATCGCGATCCTAATACCATTTGGCAATGGATTAGTCATTTCGGTAGCATAATTTTTAGTTGTAAATGCTGTAGCATTACCTAAATAAACATTAGTACCCCATGTATATAGTTTATTGTTAGTGATATCTGCGGCAATGGTACCACCAGAAGTGGCCTCAACTTGCGATATATTCGTTAATGGTGTATTAGGCCCTACTAGAACTTGGGTAAATCCCTTAGAAGCTGTTGATAAACCTGCACCATTTAAAGATGCATTCGCCATACCATATGCATAGACAGTACCATCCTGTAATAGGATTAAGAAATTATTTGTTGAAGCGCTGATTGATTTAATGTTTTTAGGATCAATTTCAGCTGGTAACATTACTTTTTGAAAAGGAGAGCCACCAACCGTAGTTGTTGTACCAGGTAAAATAAAATTGTCATTTAAATAACCCCAAACCCAAATACCTTTTGTAGTCGCAATTGCATAACTACTACTTGAACCTACACCAGCGATATCAATAATTTCTCCAGTATAGTTATATCCATTCGCTGGAGTAACTAAAGTAGGTATTGGCTGATCGGTTCCATCGGGTTTTGCAAAACTACCTGCCACATAATAATTACCTTTAGCACTTCTAAATAGGGTTCCGTGAAATGCAGAACTCATTAATTTAGATTTAAAGCTTGCTAAATCAACCCAGTTGTCAAAAAAAGGTGCATTACACTCTTCACTATCTAAAACACCATCATTATCATCATCAAGATCGTAAACATCGCTCACGCCATCACTATCTGAATCCAAGCAAGCTTTTGCATTTCTATCTATGACATTTAAAAAAGTATACGTTCCACTATACGTTCCATTATCAGCAACCGTTTCTAATGCATTCGCAAAACCATTGTTTCCATAAGGTGCAGGATGTGCAAAATTGGTAGTACGATTCGTAGTGGTTCCTCCTTCAAATGCATCACTACATTCATCTCCATCAGAATCTAAATCCAAACGGTTAGGAATACCATCCCCATCTGTATCACGATCAGAACAGAATGATTTTTCTAGGTAGGTATTATTTGTAAAACGAATATTTGAAAGTTCGGATGCTACTGAACCTGCCGATACAGCTAATTTATAGCTTGAGTTAACACCTTGGTATGCTTGTTTTTGTATTCCATTAATTTTCACCGTAACATATCCAGTAGCAGATATATCAATGCTGTATTCTTCGCCCCCATTTATTGCACCATGTGCAAAGCTCCAAACACCCCCATTAAAATAACCATAAGCTTGTGTAGCTGCTAAATTAAATTTATAACCAAGATCATTGTAATTCGCTGGTGTTTGAGATATAGCGGAAGGGATTAAACCAAACATTACTGTTCCTTCTGTTTTTAAACGATTAAATTTGAGCGATAAAGGAAGTGTAAAATTCTCTGAAGAATAAGATGTGGTCCAGCCATTATTATTGGTAGTTAGAGAATTACTTGTTTTATTGGTTACAGAAGTACCCGTAAAATATATATTATCTAAATTCAGTCCGTAAGACACACATGATACTTGTTCTTGCAAATCTAAAATGCCATCATTGTCATCATCAATATCAAATACATCATTCAATCCATCATTATCAGAATCTAAACAAGCATTAAATTTATTAGAAATTACATACTCATATGTATAGGTTCCAGAATAAATGCCCGACTCTGACGAAGTTTCTAAAGCGTCTGCAAAACCATTTGCCCCATATGTACCAGATACAACAGCACTAGCCACATTTGCAGTTGTAATTAAATTTGCAGGTGTTCCATTTCTTATTGTTCCAGATAATAAAGCACCTTTTATACTAGCCTCTTTTGCGTCAGGACAACCATCACCATCTGAATCTAAATCCAAATGATTACGAATGCCGTCACCATCAGTATCACTTACACATGTTGGCTTAGGATATTGCGATGCATTGTAACTATTTGTATTAAAATCAAAATAAAAATCAGCGGCTGATCCTCCTAATATATTCGCAGCTGTAGCTCCAACTCCAAAAATTCGGTAATATTTATAATAGCCCGCATTAGCACTTATGGTGAATTTATTGGAGTTAACTAAGTCAACACTACCATTCGCAGTCGTATTTGTTGCATTCGATGGAGAAGCAATTGGCGATGATAATAAATTTGTCCAACTGGAATTATTATTTGATCCTTGCACCATTAAACTACTTGCAGTAGTAGCAAAAATTTGCGTTGCACTCGTTTTTAATATATACCAAGCATCTAATTTTACAGGTGCATTAAAGTTGACTGTAAAAATAGCCTTACCAATTTGAGACTGGGCTGTTGCAGTTGAAAAAGTTGTGGAAGTTGTTGTATTATTATCAGTTAATAACTGAGATGAAAACGTATTTGTTGTGGTTAATTCTGATGTAACCTTTACATAGCTAGACTTGTCCGCAGTATTCCACTCATACTCTTTAAAGAAACAAGCAGGAGATTCTACTGCATCTAAAATTCCATCGTTATCATCATCAATGTCTGCAACATCATTAACGCCGTCTCCATCCGAATCATTACAAGCAGCGTAATTACCTGCAATCGCAAATGGATAGGAAGACACATAATTAATCACTCCATTATCAGCAACTGTTTCTAAGCTATTATCCAAACCATTGGTACCCATTGTTCCTGTAAATGCATAATTAGCTGTTGTAATAGTTGTGGCTCCAGATTCTAAAGCATCACTACAACCATCCCCATCTGAATCAAGGTCTAAACGGTTAGGTGTTCCATCGTTATCCGTATCTATATCAGCGCAAAAAGTTCCGGCATTTGAATAAAGTCCTAGTTCCCCCATTTGCATACCATTAGCAGCTTGCGTACCTGCTGGCAGTGTTTTATATACAAGTATTTTGATGGAGGTGATATTATTATAGCCTTTGGTAAATGGATAACGGATAGTAGAGGAAACGTCTTGCATATTATCAATCGTTTCTATTCCCATCAAAGTAGGATTTGCTACTGAACCAGTATATAATTTTATGTCGGCTTTTAAAATATTATCCCCTGCGGCTCCATAATCATTCACGATAGAGAAACCATCTGCATGCAGCGGATTTTGAGTTACCAAAGTATAAATAATAGGTGTTGCTGTAAAATCATCGCCATCTATCGGATTGTCAACTGTACCAGGTCTAAATACTTCAACTCCATTATTTAAAACACCATCGATATAAATGTCAGGAGTAGCATAAGAATATTGTGCTAAATAAGCTCCACCAATCCAAGAAATAGATTTCCAATAAGTAGGTCCATAAAGGTCTGCTAATGCTCCAATAGTGCTACAATATTGTTCAGTTGTGTCTAATACACCGTCATTATCATCATCAATATCAAATATATTTCTAAGTCCATCACCGTCAGTATCAAGACAAGCATTAATTAAATTATCAACGGAGTATACAATATATGTTGATGTATAATTTATTATTCCATTATCTGCAACTGTTTCCAAACTGTTGTCTAAACCGTTTGCACCCATCGTTCCTGAAAAAGCATAGTTCGCAGTGGTAATATTCGTAGCGCCTGATTCTAAAGCATCACTACAACCATCACTATCGGAATCAAGGTCCAAGCGATTTGGAATTCCATCATTATCTAAATCCCAATCATTACAACCAGCCAATAAACCAATCCAAGTATTGTTAGCACCTGCAGTTTTATAAAATTCTATTCGCTTAGCATTATTTGGAATCCCCAACAAAATATTGGGAGCACTATTTGTAGCACCATTATAAGTTGCAGTACCTCCTGCCGTTAAGACAATAGATGAACCAGTTGGATAAGTTGGATTTACATAAGTCCCCTTATCTAAAATATTACTAGCATTAAAAGGGATAAGGTTATTTTGAAGATCATATACCTTTAGGGTTACTGATTCACTTTGATCCAAATCAGCAACCGTCAACTTTAAAAGCTGATAGGCATTATTCAATGTTACAGATCCAGAACTGGTGGCGGCTAATTGTAATACATCAATGTCTTTACTGTAAAGTGTTGTTGCTACTTTAGTAATTGTTCCAGTTAACTTTATAAAGTTTCCAGTATTATTATCTGAAAAAATAGTTAATGCTCCTGTAGCTGATGGCGCAATTGCATTTAATGGAGAAATACAAGATAACTCATCTATATCTTTTACACCATCATTATCATCGTCTATATCTTGTAAATCATTTATGTTATCATTGTCTGCATCAGCACAAGCAGCGTATGCACGCATAGTTGCATAAACATAGGTGTTAACATAGTTGGCAATACCATTGTCAACAGCTGTTTCTAAACTGTTTGCAAAACCATTAGTACCATAAGACCCTGCAGCAATTGCATTAGGTAATGTGTTAGTAATAGTAACAGCACCATTTAGTCCATTTTTTACTACCCCCGAATTCAAGGTTCCAGTAACGGCTGCTTCCCTAGCATCCGGACATCCATCACCATCAGAGTCTAAATCTAAACTATTAATAATACCGTCGTTATCTATGTCAGGATTAGGCCCTCCAATACAGTCTAATGGTTCAAGAAATGAAAAACCATGATTATCACAATTACTTGCAGTCAATAACCAGGTATGTTTCACTTTTAATCCAGTTACATTGCCGTATACTTGTATCCTTCCCATCGCTGAAGTGGATGCAGTATTTGCTCCAGCAACTGGACTTGTTGATAATGTTAAAATGTTATTTGATACAACTGTAGGTCCACTAGCATCTAAAATACGTAATTGAACAGGATTGTCATTTAAATCAAACCACTCTTCTTTAGCAAAATCAACTCCATAAAAACCAATGATAGGATTATTGACTGTTTTACCAAACTCATAAGTTAAAGTAGTAATTTGTCCCGGACTCATACATGTGGTTGCATCTAATCCAGCAGTAACGGCTGGCATATAACTTCCAAATGATGCTGCAGTGACGCCATATGTTTTACCAACTGGCAAAATAGAGTTAGCGAACAAAGGTTTACACCATGCATTTTCAACCTCATCCAGTACCCCATCATTATCATCGTCAATATCAACATAATCAGAAACTCCATCGCTATCCGTATCGGTACAAGTAAATGTTTTAGAATCTATATTATTTGTATAACTACACTCACTCAAACCTGTGTTAGTGGTCCAAGTGCTTAAATTAAATGGTCTTGTAGTTGTACCTCTATCATTTACTACTGCATGAATAAGCGAAGAAGCCCCAACTAAATTGGCAGTCATGCTTACTGTCATTGAGCCACCAGCAGCTATTGTTGCAATTGTTTGATAAGTCCCAATTAAATTAGCAGCACCTGTTGTAGGATTTGCATCATACAAAGCAACATAAGTTCCAGCAGGCAATAAATAAGATCCTGTATTGCTAATGGTTGCGGAAACTATCATGTTAGGACAAGTTCCAACAATGTTATTGATTGTAATAGATGCATCAGGTGAATAAGTGTAACCACTAGGCACGCCATTCCCAACTGCATCAGCTAATTGTAACTGTGCTTCATTATTATTATAAGCAACCGAACTTGCTGCATTAATTTCAGTAGCCGGTACCGTTAAGTCACTATTAATGTTTACAATACGATAGTTACGTTGGTTCCAATAATTAGGAGCAGCTCTCCATGGAAATGTAGCTGGATCACTACCAAATACTTGCAACATGGTATTTCCAGTAACAGCTATTTCGGCTTGACCATCATTATTTAAATCAGCCACAATTGGATACTCACCCCATGTTGAAGAAGAAACTGCAGCAGTTGCATAGTTGACTGGTGTGGCTAAATTTCCATTTATAATTCTTAAAGTAGATTGATCACGATATACAATTTCTCTAATACCATTGCCATCAAAGTCAAATGCTGTAATACCTGTACAACCGGACATGTCGTTTGTTCCTAAAGACCATATATGCTGAGTCGCAGTTCCTGTTGTCGAATTGTAATTTAAATTATAGGCAGTAACAATACCAGCGGATCCACTAACTGAATTGATAATCACTGCTTCTGGCAAATCAGTTGATTTGCCTCCTGTAGTTTTATCATTGTATACATTGGCAATTAAAGGCAACCCTCTAGTACCATAATTGAAACTTGGAGGTATTCTTCTAAACAAAAGAGTATTTGCTGCAGTCGTTCCATTTGGATCCCACATAACAACAAACGTTGAACCATTATATACGATATCTAATTTCCCATCCCCATTCATATCAGCAATAGCAGTGGGGCCATTGTCATTTGTCGCAATTATACTTGTTCCAACAATGGTACTTAAATCTTTTAAAATGTTAGTAACACCAGTAGATAAATTAACGCCATATACTCTTGAACCATAAATTAATTCTTTACCAGGGTTGGTTGAAATAATATCAGCAACAATCACATCAATCGGCGTTCCTGTACTTCCTGCAGTTGCTCCTACATAACCTAATGCTGGTCCTGCTACTCTTTTTACCAAAGCATTTCCTACAATTCCAAACACATCGCTACCTAAAACTATTTCAGCAGAACCGTCCTCATCAATATCAACTATATATGGAGTTACATCTGTATTGTATTGAGAAGCGGTTGTAGATTTGAATAAAAAATTAGTTTCTGTACCCCCAGTACTAGCAAAAATATAAAGAAACCCTGCGGAGTTAACCATAACAACTTCAGGTGCTGAAGATGCATTACCAATAATATTCGCAATAGCTGGTTGTACCGATCTTACACTAGAAGTCGTAATAACAAAATCCTTAGTTGCTGAAGTTTTATTTGTTCCATCCCCTTTGTAAACATAGTAACCTGAATAATCATTAGCAGGTGCTAAAATTTCTGATATATTGTCTCCATTTAAATCTGCAGCTGTAGGTGTTCCTCCATTCCAAATAACAGTATTAGATTGAAATTTTTGTACCATTCCCCAACTAGATGCGGGGGTTGGATTATAAGGAGCAGTACATGGTGTTTGCGCATTCGCAAAAACACTTATAAATTGGAATAAACCTAATATTAAAACAGTTCTTAAACTGAAACAAATTCGCACACAATACTTAATCATCTAGACGGGTTTTTGGATCGTACAAAAGTCTAGTTTATTGCATGAATCGCGATTAGAATAACTTCTATAAACGCGAGTAAATTCTATCTGTTTATCAACATTTATTGAATTTATTCTATTTAAAAAATATTTAATAGAATATTGATAGAATTAATTCGATTATAATTTAATTTTTTAATTTTATTGAGACGGATGTTCCTTCTTGTTCTATACTATGAATTTGTATAGTTGCACCCATTAATTGAACAATATTTCTAATAATTTGAAATCCTACACCATTCCCTTTTTTGTATTTAGGTATTTGTTCAACCTCGTCTTTATTCTTGCCTTGCAACAAATATTGAATCATTGATTCACTCATTCCAATACCCGTATCAGTTACCTTAATTTGATATCCATTTTCATTTGATTCATAGGAAATGTGAATACTTCCCTTGTTCGTAGAATGAATGGCATTTATAATTAAGTTATACAATAATACCCTTAATGAATCAGCCCAGTTTTGTATTATTAATCCTTCAGAAATATCATTTATGATTTGAACTTGATCATTTTGCTTAAACGGTTCAACGAATTCAACCAAATCATTAACCAATATAAATAAATCAACTGGTTGTTTATTGGGTAAGGTTTCAATATTGTCAAACTTCACCCAATTAAGCATGTTGGAAGTGAGATACTCTAAATCCTTTGAAGTTTTTGCGATTTGTTTAATGGAAGATTTCACGTTTGCTTCATTACTTACTTCAGCAATATTTTTTGCAGTGATATGTAAATATTTTAAAGGCGTTAAAATATCATGATTCATGATGGCAATAACATGATCTTTTGCTTGATTTCTTTTTAATAAATAATCATTTAAATTATTTAAAGACAGCGTTTTCGCAGCAACTTCTTTTTCTAAAATCTTTTGTCTTCTTTGATATATAATTGTTTTAAAACGTATATACAATAAAATGATACCTATTAAAATTAACAAGTAAACTAAATACATTAATGGATGTAAGGTCCATGGATATTTGATCGTAAATGGATATTCTGTGGTTTCCCATTTCCCATCAATTGTATTCCTTAATCTAAAGCTTACTTTATGTGAACCGTATCCGGGGTTACTATATTTTATAATTGGATTTTTGACATTTAACCTCACCCAAGCCTCCTCATCAAACTTATATTCCAACATGATATTTTCTTGAGATAACATCCCAGAAATGCCTAATTGCAACTCTATATTCTTTACCCCTGAAACAAATTCATTTTTCAACATTTGAATATCAAGTAACTTATTATCTACAACAAGTTTATCCAAGTATACCTTGGGCTGAATTTTAAAATTAGGAATACTATCGGGGTTAAATTGAATTAATCCATCAATTCCAGGGAAAGAAAAATTCCCGTTACGCATTTGTATTGCACAAGGAGAGCATCCACCATTCATTTCTAATTCATCAATTCCTTCGGACTTACCAAAATACCTGAATTTAATATTTCCAGGACCTTTATTCCAAAAATCAATTAATGACTGTCCTGGCGACATGAACAATCCTTTATTGGTACTCGCCCATATATTGCCCTTTTTATCTTGTAGAAAGCAATGTGTATAATTTAAATATTTATTCTGATCCAATGGCACTTTCTTGATACTGTCTTTATAATACATATAAACGCCACCGCCATAAGTGCCAATTAAATAATAGCCATTTAAATTATAAATTGTTCTGAAATTAGCGTTGTCTTTATCTTTATAAAATAAGGAAAAAGTATTTTTCTTTAAATCATACTTATATAATCCATCCGAAGTGGCAGCTAATATTTCAGTATCATTCATTTGCTGTAATCCAAAAACAATAAAACTAAACGGCATTTTACCAAATGTCAATAAATAGGCCCATTGTTTATTTTTAACAGCGATACCTTTTTCATTAAAGGCATAAATTTTATGACCTACTTCAATAAATGAATTTCTATTATAAGAAATATTATTAGATATGTTAAGGATTCTATTATTTCTTAAATCAAATTCAACAATACCATCAGAGTTGGTCATGAAAAGAATACTTTCTTTGGAAATGAAAGTTCCTGGTTCTGATTTTCTATAAAATACTTTGGTTGAAGGAACGGCTGCTTCACCAAAAACCTGACCCGAATTAATTTGAATCGTTCCATTACTTAGTTGTAATTGAGAATATGCCGAAGTACTAATACCTTCAATGGCGTTTTCGGGTATCACACGTTTAAAATACTTGGGTCTACCTACAATCAATCCCCTATTATCAGTTCCAATATATATGACATGCGTTAAATTGTCAATTTGAATAAAATTAACAAACTCATTAATGGGAAACTGATCAGTAATTAATGTTAACCTACATTTTTGATTACTATATCCAATTTTAAATAATTTATTACTAGCTAATAAATAAACGGGCTCATTGGGGCCACTTTGAAATACTTTAATATGTGTGAATGCATTTTTAGCATCATATGATAATGTTTTTCCAAAGTCTGCAATTTTATTTAACCTAAATGTTCCATTTGTTGTTAACGATTCAAAAACACTACCATCTTTCTTTAGAAAAAATAATTGATCATCTATGACAAATCCAGACTCATCATCGGGTAGTGCTATTTTAAATGCTAATTTTTGGGGAGTGTATTGATATAGTTTAAAATCAAACTTTGTATAAATATGATTTTTTACCAAATAGTCTCTTGTTTCAATAGGCATATTAAACTTATCCTTAACAATAGCATTTAATTTGTATTTAAAAGTCAAATAATCCGCTTCCGTACTAAGCTTTTTATTTGGATCATTAATAACAGGCCTATTTTCTTTAATAACGAAAACCCTTTCATTCATTAATTTTCCAAACAATCTGCCATCCTTTGTCTTTTCAAAAAATACAATTCTTCCATTTAGTACGGCATTGTTTTCATTATCACCAAAACTTTGAAAACCATATCCATTATAGCGAACAATTCCTGATTCAGTGGCTACCCATAAAAATCTAGTATTGGCATCAAAAAGTAATCCCTTTATTGCATTAGTAGGCAAACCATTTTCGGTATTAATTCTTTCAAAATTATACGGTAATTGAGCAATGCTTAATTGAAAACAAAAAAGAAAAAAGGCACTTAATAAGGTGCGTAATAAATTATTAGTAACTAATTTGATGTACATGTGCCAACTGTAATAGGTGCGTAAATGAGTCCGCTTTTACTTTGTCAAATATATTTGATTTAATAGTAGAAACCGTATTCATTTTCAATCCCAATAAATTAGCAATTTCTTTGGTTCTATAGCCGTTCAATAAATAGTGAAGTATTTCCAATTCCCTAACTGCCAATGTAGAAAAAGGATTACCTGTATCCTCATTTTTTTTCTTGATACTAAGCGGCTGATTCTTAATAAATAACTCTAAATGATAATTGATCTCACTTTCCGAAGCACCTTTATGTAAGTAAGAATGGATTTTAAACTTATTTGATATTTTACCATAAACCTCAATTGGTTGCATGGAATGAACCAGGATGGACATATCAGGGTATTTTTCATTTATGGTCTCGATATATTCCAAGGTATTCCCATCAGGCAATATAATATCCAATATCAAATGAGTATATTCATTTATAGCTAGTTCATTCATTAAATCACCGCAAGTACTAACATCCCCAACGGTATGAACTGATAATTTATTCAAAATAGCAGTTAAACCCATTTTCACAATGCTATGATCCTCAGCTACTAATACTTTTACTTCCATTATGGCTTGTTTAATTGGCAATGAACAAATTTAGGCAGAGTTTGTGGCAAATACTTTGATTTTCAAGCATATAGAATTAATTCTATAATTATTTAAGAACTAGCAATAAACTCAATTTGGGATGTTTCAATTTAGTCCCTTTCATTTTAGATATAAATCTAGCTTTAGAAATTAGAATATTCCCTAAATTTATATTGTCTATTACTTAGATACAAAACGATTGCTTGCTTATGTTCACATTAACTGAAATAGTTAAGGATGGCATTTTAGAAGTGCAGTTCTCACTTGAGGATTGTGAAAGTAAAATTTACACCATTACAAATGCAAATGGTGTGGATATTTTACAAGGTAAAATTTCAGGAAATACACAAAGAACCTGCCTTTACGTTGGAGATTGTAAAAAAGGCCAGTACACATTCTCATTAGGAGAAACAAATACCAGGGAATTTACTATACAGTAATTTCATTAAATTTGATGAAATTCAAAAGCATTGAAACTATCGATATTCTCGGTTGGGAAAGCCCACGATTCATATATCAAGGAAGGAGTTGATCAATTCACCAAACGAATCACACATTACTACCCCATTGATTGGCAATTAATAATCCCTAGTAAATTAACCGATGCTCATCAAATAAAAAAAGCCGAAGCAATTAGTATTCTGAAAGCCTTAAATGCAACCGATGTACTAATCTTATTGGACGAGAAAGGTAAAATGTTAAGTTCCCCTGGTTTGGCTAATTTGATTCAACAAAAGGCCAACCAAAGTGCTCAACGCATTGTTTTTTTAATTGGTGGCGCTTATGGTGTTGACGATGAAATTAAAAAACGTGCCAATTTCACCTGGAGTATTTCTGATTTAGTTTTCCCGCATATGTTAGTACGCTTAATTTTAGCTGAACAAATTTACCGTGCTTGCAGTATCTTGGCTTACGAAAAGTATCATCACGAATAAATATAAAACATGTCCATAACCATTGTAATAGTAATCATCACTGTAATTATTTCATTCCTTGCAATGAAAAATGATCAGTTAATGGATAAACTCATATTTCATCCTTATACTATTGCTAAAGACCCATCACAATGGTACCGTTCTATAACTTGTGGATTTATTCATGCCGATTTTATGCACTTGGCCTTTAATATGTTTTCATTTTACATGTTTGGAGACTTTATAGAGAAATTTTTTGAACTCATTTTTGGTTCACTCGGCAGTGTATTTTATGTGCTATTATACCTATCCGCATTAGTGGTTTGTATTATTCCTACTTACCTGCAACATTATAAACAATATAGGTATCGAAGTTTAGGTGCGTCAGGAGCGGTATCAGCAATTGTTTTTGTGGGCATATTTTTACAGCCAACACTACAAATTGGTTTTTTCATTATTCCACCGATTATCCCTGGATTTGTATTTGGCCCACTTTATTTAGCGCTCACTGTTTACTTATCAAAAAATGGTCCAGGATCCATCAATCATAGTGCTCACTTATGGGGTGCTTTTTATGGAATTGTATTTTTAATTGTTGCGTCGAAAGTTGCAGGGATTGAAGGACAATCGGATGTTATTAATTCCTTTGTGGAGCAAATTAAAATTTATTTAAATAAGTTTTAATTAAGTTTTAATTAAAAAAAGTTACAAATTTATTTGACTTATTTTTTCCTAAACTTCTAGTCAAATTAAACTCTATTGTTTGTGGATGCAAATTTGCAGTCGTCATATTATTTTGATAAATGTCATAACTAATCCCAAACTTATATTTATTAAATAAATAACCAATATAAGGAATGGTAGCATCTTTCATTCTATAAAAACACCCAAAATAAATTCGTCTCGTATTTTCATTTTTATCTGGTATTGGGAAACCCAGTGCCATACCCACATAATAATTGGTTACTTCCAATCTTTCTTGATAATCCGCATGAAATAGAATTGTATTTTCTTCTAATATTCTATGTTCAAAATTAAAAAGATAATTCATTTGAAAATTTTGATTCACCGTGTTATAAGACTGATTCACTGCGGTTCTAAAAATATAATAACTACTCGCTCCTAGTTGGAAAAACATATTTTGACCACTACTATTGTACATCATTCCAACATTGGTTGCATATTTTGTAGGAAATGAAGCAACAAAATCAGCGGATGAATTAAAAAAATATCTACCAGAATTGTATTGATCTCCAAAACTAAGTTGCGTTTTATCTAAATTTCTTGTAATCATACTCCCACCTATACCAAGTGACAAGTATTTAGTTTTAAGTTTATTGAAGAAAACCCGATTGGCAAAATTTACAGTTATATAATTAGTTTGGAGTGCTCCACCTAAAACTTTTTCTGAAACTGCTTGAACGCCAACACCAAATATATTGGGCTCATCATCCGCTTGTTTAAAAAGTTTGAAATCAGCAGCTACGCCAATTGTTCTGAAAGCATCGCCTACCCCAGCAAATTGATTTCTAAAAAAACTATTAAACTGGCTGTTAACACTAAAACCAACATTTGCTGGATTTAAATAATTTACCATCGAAAAATTTTGAGAGGAATAAGGTGTTTGTGCACATAATTTAGCCTTTAATGAAAAAGCAATGCAAAAGAATAATATTAAACATCTTATTTTCATTTATCTAATTAATATAACTGAACCAGTTTTTTTAACATGCTCATCTTTAAAAGTGATATAATCCAAAAAATAAGTATACGCGTCCATGTCTTGGTCTCTGCCATTATATTTTCCATCCCAACCAATATTGATATCATTGGTTTCGAAAATTAATTTACCCCATCTATTGTATATTCTAAAAACATTAACTTTTTTCAAGCCTGCTCCCATTTCTAATTTTAAAATGTCGTTTAGTCCATCATTATTTGGCGTAAAGGCTTTAGGGACAGAAATTACTACATCATTGGAGACAATAATATGGTAGGTATCGCCAACATAACAAAAACTTGAAGTATCAGTTCGCGTTAAAATATAGTCTATTGATTTTAATCCCCTAAATACAGGATTGGCAATCATTGGATTTGATAAATTAGCATAAGGTGTCCATTGGTAATTTGTATAACCACTATCTATTTTAATGTTTGTTAATAATGTATCCATATCAGAAAGTACGAACATGGTAAATTCTTTAGCTTTAATGGGGTCAACAACTTTTATAGAATCCCCGTCGAAATGATCATCATATCTGTGACAATAATCATTTGTATAGTTTAATTTAATTTGATAATTACCATATTTTAAATAAGCATGTGTTTTAGGCTGTGCCAATACCGAAAAAATACTATCACCAAAATTCCATGAAAAATGTGTCCCCTTTGCTTCTTTCGTATTACTAGTAATTGGAAAATCAGTATTAATACAAACATAGTTTTTTGTAGTAAATGAATATTTTGGTATTATGTATTGACTTATATAAATAGAATCAGAAAATAATGAATTACAAAAACCATCGTTTGCTTGTAATTTATAATACCCGGGATTTACTGTTTGAAAAGTATCAATTACCGTTTTTGCATTTAATTTGTTATCTAAAAACCAATTATATTGGACACCACCAATACCTTGTAACACAATAGGATCTTGATTACAAATAATGGTATCTTTTGCTTTTATGGAGGAAATGGGTATACCTTTTATTTCGATATTTTTGATATTCTTATATTGATAAACACAATTTTTTGCATCAGTTACTTTTAATGAAATGTCAACATTACCATTACTTATTCCATTTAATACATTTTGATTAAATTTTGATGCCTCATTACTTGTTGTCCAATCATATTTAAATAATGGAGTACCCCCAATTAAATTTGGCATAAGCAAAACTGAATCTGCAACACATGCATATTCTTTGGAGGCACTAAATGAAAAAGATTGTGGAGGGGGTACTAAATTAATTATTGATTTAGCTTCATCAAAACAGGTGATACCAGAATAGGAAACTAATCGGATATCATATTGCATTTTATTGGGAAATTTGAAATTAGTGAAACTATGTTTATATATTTTATTTAACACGGGATTTTCATCCACTGTAGTATCCAACTGATTATTTGCATAATCCCAGTATAAAATTACTTTACCTATATTTCCTAAATCTACCGTTGAACCATTGTTTAATTGCATAGCAACATTTGAACAAATTGCATTTGAATCAACAATGGTAAAAATTGACTTAGGATAAGCACCATTCACCGTAAAAGATTCAGTAGTATCCCCAACACAACCAGCCTGGCTTGTTACTATTTCTTTCACTTGATAATTACCTGCATTTATATACTTATGTCTCGGATTGGATACTACGTCAGTATTACTAGCAATTTTATTATCGGGGTCTCCAAAGTCCCAATTATATTTAAACCCACTCGTATTATCAGCAATTTTACTAGTGTCTTTAAACTCTGCATATGCATCATTTAAACATATTTCAGGTAATGTAAACCCAACCTTTGGATTGGGTGAAATTTTAATTACTGTTGTTTTTTCTTGCCTACATCCATTGGCAGTAACTACAGCTAAACTTACATTATAATTTTTAGCCGAGTCAAATTTGTGCGTGACTGAAATATTCGATAATAAACTGTCTTTATTACTATTATCACCATAATTCCAAATCCAATTCACTAACTGAGTACCACTTCTTGCAAATGAACTATCTTTAAATAACACATCCTTTCTTGCGCATTTTATTTGTTGAGTATTAAAATCAACTTTAGGAATACTATCAATAAAAAAGTTGGATGATATGGTATCACTTAAACATCCAATATCAGTGATTACAAAATATTTGAAAGGTGTTTGTCCTACCTTACTCGATTTAATAGCTAATTTTTTGGCATCAATAAAGGAACCATTATCAATTTTCCAATTATAAGATATAAGCTTTCGATCATTTTCCCCAATTATTGTATTATCATTAAATATTACACTATCCCCTAAACAATACAATGAATTTATTTTAAAATCAGCTTTAGGTGGACTATATACATCTAGATTGAATTCTATAGTTTGTTCCCCACTACAACCATCAGCGGTTGGATTGTATACAATTAATTTTATAGTATAGATCCCTATACTATCGTAAATTAAAGACTGACCTAATGTATACCTATAAATGTTCTTTCCATTTACAAAATATGTTGAATCATACTTAGGAGAATTATCAGGAGGAATATTAGGATACTTTGGTATATTCCAGGCAAGCGATAAGGGTTGATAAGGTAATGTAATAGATGCTTTAAAAGGAGTTCCTCTGCAAGTTGCAGGAAGTTTCACTGTAGCATATTCATTATTTACTGTTAATTTTTGATATAAGTCAATAACATTGGTCCCAGCGTTGTATCCATAGGATTCAACATTTCCGTATCCATAAGCAATACAAATAAATCCTGTATCACAAACAATTTTATGAGAAGGTGAACTATTAGTTGAATTTGTTACATCTTCTTGAATATATGAATAGCCAGTTGATCCCATCTCTATAGGGTTTGCAGTTGGTGCTGCACCATCAATTTTTAAAGAACTAAATGCACTTGATTTGTATATTATATTTAAAAAATGACTAGAAATATTAGTATTTGGAGGAGTTAAATCTCTTCTAGCAGACATCACTGTTATATCATTCAAAGTTTGCTCAATTGGATTTAAAACAATCATTTCAGGATCTCCAGCATTTGAACCATCACATTGCATGGTTATAAAATATTGTATTACACTAATAGGTTGATCAGAATATATATCTCTGTAGGTATTATCTCCTAAGGTACTTATTTCATAAAATGAATTGTTAATTAAATTAGCTGTGCTTAAAGCATTTCCATTAACATAAACTATTGCGGTAGGATCTTGAACTAGAATTCTAAATAGATCATATTTTCGATTTATAGAAGGTGAAGTATAATAATGTTTCCCCCAAGAACTTGTAGGAAATAATTGTTGATATAAGTTATCTCCAGAACCTGCGGAACTACATCCCATTGCAGTCCATGTTGAACCAGCATATACTGCAATTTTTTTACATGATAAATTTGAAACGGCCACTGTTCTTATTTTAGTACCAGTTAAATCTTCAAAGCTTTGGTATTGATAAACATCTCCTTTATTTAACAATGTGTCAAATGTTACATTTGCTAAATGACGTTTATTGTAATCTGAGCTTGTGGGTGTTATTTCTACGTTTGTTCCATCTTCGGTGGCAATAATTTCGAATTGAGTATTTTTTTGGCTCTCTGCTCCATTCCCGGTTATAGGAACGATATTTCCAGTTGATTTATAAGTTGCAACAACATATTCACGACCCAATACTTTAGTAGGAAGTACTAAGGTAGATCCAGAACGTGCAGAATTTAATATATGGGAATATACAACTACAGGATTTTGACTCTCAATGTGTATACCTTTATTTATTCCAATTACTTCTAATTGATTTACATTATTGTTTGCCAAATAAGCGTCTGCATTACTTGGTATTGTGGAACTGGTTAATTGAACAACTGTAACTTGATTTGCTGTTACCGTAAAATTTGTAGATTGTCCGTTTACGGAAACAGTTCCACTCGTGTTTACGTTTGAAGAAATATATAAAGCCATTCTTGAGTTCAAAGCATCTATATGTCCACTATAGACTACCCAAAAATCTTTTCCTTTATTTGAAAAGTCCTGCGCAAAAATTGCATGCGAAATGATCAAACATAAAATGCTTAATAGTATGACTTTATAATAAACAGATGAATACATTATTTAATATTCTTATACGATTGTTAGTCTATAAAAATATTAAAATAACATGGGATTAGACCCCTTTCTAATAAATTATTGAGAGATGATTTTGAGTACTTTTTTGGTGTTATTCGTAATTTTAAACCTATCATCAATTCTATGGCCCACAACCCAAGCTAATTTTTCCCCAGAATAGATTACAGAAATTATTGATTTGTCCGATGGGCTTAATTTTAAGGCAGACAAAAAATGATTTAATTTCTTTTTCTTACGCAACCCTAATGGGTAAAAATAATCTGTCATATCCCATGTTCTATATAACAAAGGCCATTCAATTTTATCAGCATCCAAGTATGCAAATTTAGTATTGGCTTCAATATTTAAAGTAGTATCATTTGTCAAGTATTCAAAACTTAAACCTCCATTTGTGGTATGGATTTTAGCATTATTAAGAAATATATTTTCAGAAATAGATATATATTCTTTATTTGCTACTTTATTGACAATCAAAATTTCATCATTCCATTTAATAAATTGATGCGTTGCAGAATCAATGTGTGCTCCTTGTTTTGCATTTAATAATTTATAAACCTCTTCAATTTGATGCTGTGTAAACCCATATTTTATAATCAACAAATAAGTATAGGTATCATTATCAATAACCTTTTTCCAATAGGCAACAGGAATGGTCAAATTGCTTTTTTTAATTTTCAACCCTTTTTTCCAAAAAGTAGCTACTGCATTGTTTACAATTTGTTCAGCTTCTTTAATATGTTTTGAAGTTGAAATAATATTTTCACTCACTGTCGGGAATATAGTTGCCATTTGAGGCAATAAGGTGTTCCTGATAAAATTTCGGGTGTAATCATCCTTTTCATTGCTACTATCTTCAACATAGGACAAGCCATTTGAATTAGCATATTCAATAATTTCAGCCTTAGTAAATGCCAATAAAGGTCTTGCCAAATTTAATTCATCGTTGCGCCTTGCTGGAATTCCAGTTAATCCATGTATACCAGTCCCCCTAAACAGTTGCATTAAAATAGTTTCAACATTATCATTTTCGTGGTGTGCAGTTAGTAGTACAACTGGTTTAGGATTTGGTTTAGGATTTGAATTAGAAATTATTTCATCAGGTTCCGCTTCCTTTTCTTTCTTGTCTATTTCCTTCATCAATGTTTCAAACCATGTATATCTGATTTCACGCGCTGCTTGTTGAATAGCCATTTTATGCTTTTTAGCAAATTCATTGGTATCGCTATGAAATACTTTAAAAGGAATTTGATATTGAGCAGCAAAGCTTTCAACAAATTTTTCATCCCTAATACTTTCGGCTCCTCTTAATTGAAAATTGACATGTGCAATGGTACACTTTGCTTTTACAGCCTGCATTAAATGTGCTAGTACGATACTATCTACCCCACCACTTACAGCTAATAAAAAATGACTGCGACGTAATCGAACATCCGGAAACTGTTTATCCCAATAGGCTTTAAATGTTTCTATATTTAGCATAATGGAAGTTCAAATAAAAAATTTATCAGGTGCATTCAACTATTTTTTTTGCTCCTTAGCCCATGCATCCTTTAAACCTACTGTTCGATTAAAAATTAAATTATCCTTTGTACTATTCTTATCCTGATAAAAATATCCTTTTCTTAAAAATTGGAATCTAGCATCCAATGTATCATTCACTAATGCTGGTTCCGCATATGCCTTAACTGCATTTAATGAATTAGGATTAATATAATCTTTGAAATCCCCATCGGCACTTGACAAATCTTCAACACTAAACAATCGATCATATTCATTCAATGTTACAGGTACAGCATGTTTAGCGCTCACCCAGTGTAATGTTCCTTTAACATGAATGCCACTTGTATCTTGACCTGATTTGCTATCAGGGTTGTAAGTTGCAAAAACTTTAGTGATATTTCCTGCTTCATCTTTTTCAAAATTTTCACAAGTAACAATATAAGCACTCTTTAAACGAACCGATAAGCCAGGTCCTAATCTAAAATATTTTTTAGTAGGCTCTTCCATAAAATCCTCACGCTCTATCCAAAGCTCATTACTAAAAGGCACATCACGTGTTCCTCCATTTGGATCCTCTGGATTGTTTTCAGAATGTAAAATTTCCTCACCCTTATCAAAATTAGTAATCACCAATTTAATAGGATTAGTCACCACCATTCTTCGCTGTGCTACCTTATTTAAATGTTCACGAACACAAAATTCTAACAAACTAAAATCAATGATATTTTCTCTTTTTGCAATACCAATTCTATCACAAAAATCACGAATACTTTCAGGCGTATAACCACGACGGCGCATACCACTAATGGTTGGCATTCGAGGATCATCCCAACTTTCAACATGTCCTTCCTCTACCAATTGTAATAGCTTACGCTTACTCATAACGGTATACGTCATGTTTAATCGGGCGAATTCATATTGATGTGAAGGATAAATTCCTAATTGCTCAATACACCAATCATATAAAGCCCTATGAGGAATAAATTCCAAAGTACATACTGAGTGTGTAATATTTTCGATTGAATCACTTTGTCCATGTGCAAAATCATACATTGGATAAATGCACCAAGCATCACCTGTTCTATGATGATGTGCACGTTTAATACGATACAATAATGGATCTCGCATGTGCATATTTGGACTTGCTAAATCAATTTTAGCACGCAAAACTTTTTCGCCGTCGGCATATTTGCCTGCTTTCATACCTGCAAATAATTCCAAGTTTTCAGCGATGCTTCTATTTCTAAATGCATTGCCGGTTCCAGCCATAGTTGGCGTACCTTTTTGTTGTGCAATTTCTTCAGCACTACTATCATCAACGTAGGCTAAACCTTTTTCAATTAATTGAACCGCAAAACTATACAACTGATCAAAATAATCTGACGCATAACATTCTTTAACCCATTCAAAACCTAGCCATTTAACATCCTCTTTAATGCTATCTACATATTCAATATCCTCCTTCGCAGGGTTGGTATCATCAAAACGTAAATTAGTTGCTCCTCCAAAACTTTTAGCAAGCCCAAAATTCAAGCAAATACTTTTGGCATGTCCAATATGTAAATATCCATTGGGTTCAGGTGGGAACCTTGTTAAAATAGATTTATATTTCCCTGCAGCTAAATCCTGGGATATAATTTCTTCAATAAAATTCAGACTTTTTTCTTCACTCATAATAATAAACGCTATTCGCGTAAAGGTACAAAAACATACCTCAAAAACCTACCTAAATTGGTATTTAACCCCTTAAGCCATATAGCTTTCGAACCTCTCTGACAAACTTTTCAATTTCTTGGTCTTCGCCTATTGGATTATAAGGCTGCTTTAAATTGCTTCCAAATAAAAAAGCAACCGTTTGCCATAAGCCTGCATTAAAACCGCCTTTATATTCTTTAATTAATTCGTAGCAATTATTTCCGGTCTCACGCTTAATTAATTTCATGAGCACTTTCCCCTGATAAACCGACAGGTTAGTTACCTTGTCAGCAAAGTCACGCTTTAAATCTTTTTCCCTTAATTTAATGATCGCCTTTCTTTGTTTCTCGTCCGTAATATTTACCAATTGCCCATTGACTTCATTGATAATCACACTTGCTCTTAATGCATAAGGATAGGTAACATAAACTGCATTACGTAAACGAGTCCAGTTTTGCATGTTTAGTTTTTGCTGGGCTGTCATCACTGATTTTACCTCAACAGTAGGAAGCCAGGACTGAGGTATAGTATCTCCCTCGGGCGAAATATAAGCCTCCACACGCATTGTATCAGCTACACTATTTTGTCCATTTGCTAATTGAACAAATAGCATTAAAATTGTAAATGGTAATATATATAAAACGCTTTTCATGCTGATATACTTAACCTTGATACGCTAATTTACAAAAAGTAACCTTATTGAAATCCTATGATTTATTTAAATTATTTGGAATTATTCAGTTTTATTCTAGCCCATGTACTGATCATAAAGCCCAAAGTCATTACAATCACACCCAACCATAATATATTAATGAAAGGAAACTCATAGGCTTTTAGGGTGATCAAATTGGAAAGTGAAGAAGACTCTTTTACACCGATTTCTAATATCCCCTTGCTTTGATCTATGACTTTATTGAAATTAAGAATCAAATTTTGTGCTTTAATGGTATCAGGAATCATTGACATATTCATCCCTTCCAGTCTAATAGTGGGTGTTGCTTCATATTTTAATCCTGTAACACTATGCACTGCCATTTGTAAAACCAGTTCATTTACACCAACTCCCCTATTGGGATTTGGATTCACCAATACTTTCTCCAATTTCACATAACCATTACTGTAAAAAACGGAGTCTCCGATTTTAATTTGATTTGATTTAAAAGATACAGTGTCCTCGTCCTTATGATCCTGGAAAGAAGTTACGTAAACGAAAATGTCCTTGTTCCAATAATGTTTTGAAGACGGATTTGCTGAAAATCCTTCCATGCCTTTGTTATTTTTTAATACATCAGGGTATAAATAAAAAGAATCTTTAAGTGATTTGTTGTCGCCCTTTTCAACAAATTTTAATTCAAAAAACTTTTTATCTAAATTATCAATCGTGTCCCTAACATAAGTAACCATGTACTTACCCATATCCGTATTCACCCCTTCAAACAGTGTAATATTTTCCATTGGATTACCTGCAGGATTCTTTTTATTAGGATCGTTTTGTATCACATTAATCCCTGTGGTATTCCAACTTAATACAGTTTTGTTTGCCGATGACAAGACAATACCAAGCAACACCATACCAAACCCAATATGGCCAATGCTTGCACCAGCTGATTTGAATTTTAGTTTTAAAATGACTACCCAATAATGAGCATTTGCCACAATTGTATAAACCGACGAAACGGTTGCTACATAAAGTGCAGCTAAAAAGCCAATACCTTTTTCATTAAATGCAACCCCAATAAAAATAAATATCACTGCACTTAATAAAGCAGTAATGACTAATGTAAGTCGCATTGTTTTGAACAAACTTCCTTTAACAGCACCTCCCTTATACTTTAAATATTGACCAATAGCCGTTAGGAATCCAATGATGATTGCAACAAAAACTTGTACTTGATTATGCGCAAAAGCTGGATCCTCTGGCGGTGCGATTTTAGTTCCAAATATTTTATTAAAAACAGGGATGGAAGTAATTGCAATAATTACCATTGCTGATAAAAATAAAACTAAGGACCCAACCAACATCCAAAATTCTCTACTATCAACAGCGTCTTCCTTAAATGGATCTGCCATGAATTTGTATCTACTAAAATATAAAACGAAAAATGGCAATACCAACACTAATAAAAAGGATAATAATTGACCATTCATTCCAAGGTCTGTAAAAGCATGTACCGAGGTATCCCCTAATATGCCACTGCGTGTTAAAAAAGTAGAATAAATGACAAATAAAAAGCTAAGCCCAAAAAATAAATAGGTGACTCTTAATCCAGTTCCAGTTTTACGATAAATTAATGCAGTATGAATAGCTGATACCAAAACAAGCCATGGCACTAAGGAAGCATTTTCAACTGGATCCCAAGCCCAATAACCACCAAAGGTCAAACTCTCGTAAGCCCATGCAGCACCCATCATAATACCAAGTCCTAAAATACCTGCTGAAAAAGTCGCCCAAGGCAATGCATTTGTCATCCAATTATTGTCCTTTTTTAATAAGCCTGCAACAGCAAATCCAAATGGAATAGTGGTTGACGCAAATCCCAAGAACAAAATGGGCGGATGAATAACCATCCAATAATTTTG
>CAIYUO010000086.1 GCA_903929425.1 uncultured Bacteroidota bacterium | reverse complement strand
TTATAATTTTATATTATTAAAAGATGAAAAAAGGGTTAATTAATGCTTTTTTACATCAATTAACCCCAAATTTCTTATTTTTTAGTTGCTGGAGCAGGCTCAATTTGAGCCTTAACCTGCGTTAAAATGTCAGCTTGAAGGCTATCAATACTCTTAGAAACGAACATTACATCCTGGTGAGCCAGGTTGCTATTGTCAACAATTTGCTTTATAATTGACAATTTTTGATAATGTTTGTTGATGTCTGTTTCAGAGAATTTTAAGGTAAATGTCTTCTCAGCTGCGAAAGCAACCATTGCCATTACACCCATTCCAATAAAGATTCCTTTTACTAAGTTTTGGTTGTTTTTCATTTTGATCTATTTTTTAGTTGGTAAAGTTGCTGCAATACTGTCTAATTTATAACTTTTATTGATGTCTGCTTGTAAACTATCAATCGCGAAAATTAAAGCTTTAGCTTGTGCATGCGGCAAGTTACTTTGATCAATAATACCTTTGATATTATTTAAGTTTTGCCAGTGAAAATTCATTTGATCTTCAGTGAATTTAATAGTAACTACTTTGTTTACTGTAAATGATAATAATACTACAGCGCTCGCTGCAATTAATACATTTTTGATTTTGTTCTTCATTTGTTTTATTTTATATTTATTAATTATTGAATTACTTGATAGTACCACTTATACGTTGTTTTACTAGCTAGTGGTGTTGCATTTGAATTCAGCGTAAAGTTAGTATTTGTAATGTTACCTACAAAAACTGTAGACGTACCCATTAAGCTTGCAGTAGCCGCATTTCCTGGAGTAATAATAACAACTGGTGCAGTACCATAAGCAGTACTGTATTGTATTGTAGCCAATATAGCGTTTGCTGTTGGTATTTCACCAGTAGCCACTTCAATCACACCACTCATATCCGTACCAGTGATTTTAACCACTGCATTATTTCCTGATCCTACCGCAGTTTCAATACTAGGCGCTGATGAATTTCCTTTTAAATGTTTTACAGATAAACTTTCTCCAACGGTTACACTCGCAGTTGTTACAACTTCTTTCACATTTGCATTACCTAATGTTAATTGTGAAGGAGTCGTGTAACTTAATTTAGTATTTAAATCAGATTGTGTTTTAGTATTTAAGGTGTTTAATTCTTGGATAGATTTTACTACCACTGGCAATAAATTTCCATAGGTTGCCTCCCATTTATCAGGACTTGTTTTATATACTAAATTCAACCAATCAGCATTATACCTGTTTTGTGCTGAATCTAATTCTTGTGCAATGAAACCTGCAGTTAAATTATTACTAATTTTTGAACCGTCAGATTTATTGTCTGCATACCACTCACGCTTGTCCCAATTAAATACTCTTGGCTTTAACGCATTCACAAAATCTAATCCTAATTCAAGATCATTGATATTCTTTTTATCACGTGCATCAGACAATGCTGTAATAGATGTAACCTGCGCTCTTAAAACAGTGTGAGAACTATTACCTAAAGTAATTTCATTCGAAACAGTTGCGGTGCTTGCTTGAGCATTATATCCAAGTACCAAGTTGTTTGAACCTGAAGTGATAGTTGAACCTGCACTGTATCCTAATGTTGTATTATTCGACCCTGTTGCATTCTTTAACGCCTCATATCCTATCGCCGTATTATACGAACCAGTTGAGTTTAAGGACAACGATGACTGTCCTATCGCTATATTAGAACCTCCCGTTGTATTCGTCTTCAACGTCTGATAACCCAATGCCGTATTACTAG